>DBDO01000040.1 GCA_002293605.1 Desulfovibrionaceae bacterium UBA930 | reverse complement strand
TTAACACAACTAGAGCCAAAAAGTTTATACCTTATTTTTTAGTTTCCGTTCAGTCTTCGTGTCTCCGTAGAAGGAGAAGCCTCCAAGCGCGTATCCGCAGTCGCAGGCCCCGGAAGAGTGTAGTAGTCCGCTCGGTAATCAACCCATTTTTAGTAGTTTTTCAAAGTAGAGCCTATGCCGCCTGTTTGAGCTTCATTGCCGGGGTAATCCCGCCAATGCCCATGTTCGGGCGCTCCAAAGCAAGATTCAGAAAATGCTTGTCGCCGCTCACAATGACATCCACGCCGAAGAGGATGGTGGCGTTCAAAATGGGCTGGTCTTTGGCAATATGCAGCAACACCTTTGCCGGAAGCGAAGCCGGGAAAAGCAACGCGGGAATGAACATATTGGTATCAGCCATTATCCGCACGGCTACTTATTCACCCCCGTAACGAATTTCATCAGCCAAGCCCTGCACGTCCTCATCATTCGCCACGCCAAAATCCCGCGCCGCTTCGGCAAAGGCCGCCTGTGCCCGGACAATGGCCGTGGCAGAGGCGTTGTTGATCACTATTTCCCCATGATTCGCATAAAGAAAGGCTCATCATACCAATGGTAAAGCCTGTATTCTGCGGACTGGCCAGCTTGAGCCTTTCAGCCCGAAGTAAAGGGGGAAAAAACAGGCAAGTCCCTGGTCTGAGGAGGGTATTGCCTCAGTCCGGAGACTTGCCTGTTTGTGGATTTTATTGATCAACAGCTCTTATCGTTCAAATCCTGGCAGGGTCACGCTGCTTCCCCGGTCTCCGCCCGCCTTGGGGCAGCCCTGCCTTAAGGCGCAAATTTCACAGCCGCCCTTGAAGGGGTAGGGCGTCAGCACGGCAAAGCGCCGGGCCAGCCCCGGCTCGCCCATGAGCGCATAGGGAACTCCCTCGGCTTCCAGCGCATCGGCCAGGGCGTCCGTGGGTTTCGGGGCCGGAGCGCAGCCTATTTCCTCCACCTGCGGAATAAGCGCATGCACGATGCCCATGCACATGACCTGGGCCAGGGCGTTATACATGAAGGCTTCGGAAGGAGCCTCCTCCCATTTTTCGTCAACATCTTCCTCCACAGCTTCATCAAGCCAGGCCAGGAGAAAGCTGCCGCTCTGCGTTTCAATGTGCCGGGCGCGGGCATGCGGCAGCCAGCAGTCCCAGGCATTGGCAAGCGCATCCATTACCTCGCCGCCGATACGGCTTTCCTGACTCACGGCCAGCAGCAGTTCCAGATCAAAATCAGCTTCTGCGGGGATATCTTTAACCGTATACTCCGCCATAGTTTCTCCTTGCAAACCGGCCTTTGACCGGAGCTTTAGTTTCGGGAAGAGTGGATCAGGAGCGGGTTTTCGTCAAGCTGTACTCTTGTGGAAAGGCTGCACCACAAGTTGTCTGACCGGGCCTTTCCTGCTATGGAACATGAGGAAGGTCCAAGGCTTGGGGCGGCCGGGAGAAGACATTTTTCCTTTTGCAGGAGAACGAGAGATGAAATTCGCGCTGTCGGCTGCTGTTGCCTTTTGCATCCTTTGTGCCGCAGTTCTTCCTGCCCTTGCGCGTCATCAGGAGTTCCGGGATTTTTCCATCGAACTTCCCGCCGGGTGGGAGGTGCAGCGGGAGGGCATTACCACGGCCTTTATCGCGCCGGACAAATCCGCGACCTTGCAGGTGACTGTGGAGTCGATCTTTCGTATGTTCAAGGAAGGCATGAGCGCCAAGGAACTGGCCGAAGCCTATGCCGAGGAGCTGAAAGGCTCTGCGCCGCAGATGGAAGATAACGACCCCAACTACTATTCCTTTAGCTTTGTCTCGCCGGAAGGACAGGCGTCAGAGGCCTCAATAGTGGTTTCCGGCAGACTGTTCTACCTTATCACCATCAGCGGCAAACATGGCGATTTGGCGGGGATGGTGGAGTCGGTGCTGCTTTCCATTCTGTAAGGACATTTGGGGGTTCCGCACAGGGCCTGTGCCCGCGAACCCCCGGTTCCCGTAAGGGGACTATGTGCTTCGGATGAGTTCGCTTCGCGATGTTCAGGACGAAGGGTTTTGCCCCCATTGCCGAAAAGCGGCAAGGCCGCTTTTCGGCAATTCACGGGTGCAGGGGGCCGCGCCCCCTGCCGGAGGGGTCTGGGGAGGCAGGGCCTCCCCAGCAAAAAACCGCGCCCTCCGCTGTTATTTAGCCCCGGCAATGGCGCTCATGCCCGTGAGGCGTTCGCTTTCCTCCACCAGACGGTCGATGACCCCGGAATCGGCCAGGGTGGTAAGATCCCCAAGCTCATCGATTTGCCCTGCCACGATTTTTCTGAGCACCCGGCGCATAATCTTGCCGGAGCGGGTTTTGGGCAGGCCGTCCGCGAACTGGATGAATTCCGGGGTGGCAATGGGGCCGATTTCCCGGCGCACCCATTTGCGCAGATCCGCGCGCAATTGCTCGGTGGGTTTTTCTTCCACATTCAGACGTACAAAGGCGTAGATGGCTTCGCCCTTGAGCTGGTGCGGCATGCCAACTACCGAGGATTCGGCCACAGCCGGGTGGGCGTTGAAGGCTGCTTCCATTTCCGCCGTGCTGAAGCGGTGGCCGGAAACGTTGATCACATCGTCCAGGCGGCCGGTGAGCCAGTAGTAGCCATCGCTGTCCATACGCGCGCCGTCACCGGAAAGGTAGCAGCCAGGGAAGCGGTCAAAGTAGTTTTCCTTGAACTTTTTGGCATCGCCGAAAACACCGCGAATCATGCCGGGCCAGGGCTTGGTGATGACCAGATGCCCTTCTTCGTCCGGCGCGGCCGGGCTGCCGTCATCTCTAAGCACGGCAAGCTCGATGCCGGGCAGGGGCTTGGTGGCGGAGCCGGGCTTGAGCGGCGTGGCAAAGGGCAGGGGGCTGATCATGATGCCGCCGGTTTCGGTCTGCCACCAGGTATCCACCAGGGGCGTTTTGCCGCCGCCGACTTTATCGTGATACCAGTGCCAGGTTTCCGGGCCGATGGGTTCGCCCACGCTGCCGAGCACGCGCAGAGAAGACAGGTCGTACTTTTCCACCCATTCGTCACCCTCGCGTATCAGAGTTCTGATGGCTGTGGGCGCGGTATAAAAGCTATTGACCCGGTATTTTTCGATAATCTGCCAGAAACGGTCGGGGTCGGGCCAGCGGGGGCCGCCTTCGAACATGACCGTGGTACCGCCGAGCAGCAAGGGGCCGTAAACGCCGTAGGTATGGCCGGTAATCCAGCCCACATCGGCGGTGCACCAGTGCACGTCTTCTTCCCTGTGGTCAAAGACCTCTTGCATGGTGTGGGCCGCATAGGTCAGGTAGCCGCCGGTGCTGTGCATAACGCCCTTGGGCTTGCCCGTGCTGCCGCTGGTGTAGAGGATGAAGAGCAGGTCTTCGGCGTCCATTTGCACGGCAGGGAAGCTTGCGTTCAGGGAGCGGTCGGCCATCAGGTCGCGCCACCAGATATCGCGCCGTTCGCGCATGGTGGTGGACATGTTGGTCCGGTTGACCACGATGACCCGGCGCACCGAGGGACAGTCTTTCAGGGCCTCGTCCATGTTGGCCTTGAGGGGAATGACCCGTCCGGCGCGGAACAGCCCGTCGGCAGTGATAACGACCTTGGCTTCGCAGTCCTGA
>DBDO01000253.1:15137-27199 GCA_002293605.1 Desulfovibrionaceae bacterium UBA930 | reverse complement strand
GTCGCTGGCAAGGCCGGAGGGGCTGCGGAATGCTCCGCTGGCGGCAAGGGCGGAGCTCCGGCAGGGAACGGCGTAGTCCCGTTAGCAGGATCTGCCGCGCCCTTTTCCCGGATAGACTCTGTCACGCCCAGGGGCGGTTCCAGGGGCGGCATTGAGGCTGCACCCGCGCCAAAGCCGTCCCCTGTCTTTGCTATGGCAGAAGACGCAGGCGTTGCATTGGCGGAGCGGGGCTGAAGCGGCCTGACCGGGGCAGGAGAAGGAGGGGCCTGGGCCATGCGGGTGGCTGAAGTTGCATGTTCCGGCGTTCCGGAAAGCGTTACGACAAGGGGCCGCTGTCCGGCAGGAGGGGCATTTGCCGGAGCCGGGGGCATAGGCGTCAGGGGCAGGGGTGCCTGCCCAGCCGAAGTATCGCCTGCCAAGGACTGGGACTGTGTGCCAGACTCTGGGACCGCCTTTTCGCTTGAAGAGGAGGAAGAAAGAAGTTGTGGATTCGTTGCCAGGGAGGCACTTTTCGGACGGAGCCCTTGCGGGTCGGCATCCAGGGCCTTGGTCGCCGCGTCAGGGCTTTCGGGTGCTTGCACGCCCTGCTGGGGGGGCAGCTCAGTGGCAGGCGCTGTGGACGTGGGTTTCCAGCGCGCTCCAAGGGGGTTGGGGAAAAGATCGATCGTCAGCTCTTCAGGCGTTTTTTTGGAAACCACAAAGCCGAATTCAGGGGTTTGCGTCTCCACAACAAGGGCCTGACCCATAATGCGCGTACTTTTAAATAAAGCCGCGCCCGCAGGAGTTTTATCCAGAAAAACCCCAGGGGGAATGCGCGTAAAAGGCACTACAAGGCCAGTCAGGGCGATACGCCCGACAGAACCGGTCATGCCTTCTGTCGTTCCAAGGCGTATGTTCAGACGCTCGCGATCAGGCAGCTTTTCCCAAAGCAGCTCGGCAGCCCAGGCAGAAGGGCAGCACAGCAGCCAGACAAGGGCTGTGCAAAGAAGCCGGGAAATACCGGCAAAGACATAAGGAGGCATCAAAAAATGTTCATGCAAAATTCATGCTCTCCAGAGCAGTGTATGAAGAGGCTCTGCCCCTACTCCATATTCCTCTTTTTTAACTTTTCGATCAAGGTCGTGCGCTTGATGCCCAGAATCTCGGCAGCCTGATTCTTGATACCCGAAGACAGGCTTAAGGCTTCAAGCAGCAGTTTCTCTTCGGCTGTATCGAGATATTCCTTCAGGCCGAGGCTCCGTTCACGCAAATCCGCGATGCAGGGCCAGGAAAAACCCGTCTGAAAGGCAGGGGCGGCTTTGGGCACCCGTGGGGGCAAATCAGCCACACTCCCGACCTGGGACAGAATTTTCGCGGGAAGATCCTCAAGCATCACTGTGTCGCCTTCGCAAAGAATGGAGAGCCGCTCGGCAAGATTCTCCAGTTCACGCACATTGCCGGGCCAGGGATAGGCCTCCAGCACGCGACGCACCTCCTCGCAAAGCTGGAGCGGCGGACGTTTTTTCAAGGAGGAAAAATAATTGAGAAAGTAGTCGATGAGCAGCAAAATATCCTCGCCCCGCTCGCGCAAAGCCGGCAGATGCAGGGGAATGACATTGAGTCTGTAATACAAGTCTTCTCGAAAGCGTCCGGCAGCCACTTCATCTTCAAGAACCCGGTTGGTGGCGGCAATAATGCGCACGTCAACCCTTTTTGCGCCCTGCCCGCCAACGCGCTCTATTTCCCTCTCCTGCAGGACGCGCAAAATTTTCACTTGCAAAAGCAAGTCCATTTCTCCGATTTCATCCAGAAAAACAGTGCCGCCTTCCGCCATTTCAAAACGGCCTGGGCGGGTGCGTATGGCGTGGGTAAATGCGCCTTTTTCGTGCCCGAAGAGTTCGGATTCCAAAAGTTCCCTCGGAATCGCCCCGCAGTTAATCGGCACAAAGGGCTTATCCCGGCGCGCGCTTTTCCTGTGCAGGGCGCGCACGAGCAATTCCTTGCCGGTGCCGGACTCTCCTGTCACCAGCACCGTGCTGTCCGTGGGCGCGACCTTGCCTACAGTACGAAAGACTTCGGCCAGCGAAGTGTTGTGTCCTATAATGGTATTTTCCGCAGTGTCCATGCTGTCTCCCATCATACGAGCAAACCGGGGTCGCCATGCGCACGGGCAAGGCGTCTCAGGGCGGGCGCTTGGCGGCGCGCCGCGTAACAGGATGAAAAACGCAAAATAAAATGCTCTTACTCATTGCATATAACAGCCAGAGCTGAACTATGAAATAAGCTTCACACAAACGAAACAAAAAAGTCATAATCCGCGCATCGCGCAGAAAAGCTTTGTTCGCCTTACAGAGATATTCGTGAGCAAAATCTCTTACAATAGTGACTGTCAATAAAATGACAAAAAGTCAAGGGGTATTTCGGGGAAAGCCGGAAAGAAGCAACAGTTTTTCTTTTGAAGTCCCTGTCTCCCAATTCTTTTGGCCGGGAGGTTCCGGCCTTTACAGACAGGTTTTAGGCAGTAAAATGCTTGCGCAGCAACAAAAGCAATTTTTCCACCTCGACCGGTTTGCCGAGGTGCCCGCTCATGCCGCTGGCCAGGCTGCGCTCCACATCTTCTTTGAATACATTGGCTGTCATCGCTATAATGGGTACAACCGCGCCCTGGGGACATGACCCGGCACGAATGCGGCGCGTTGCTTCATAGCCGTCCATAACAGGCATCTGCACATCCATGAGAATGAGGCTGTAGCGTTCCGGCCTGCTCTCGAACAATTCTACAGCCTGCGCGCCGTTTTCAGCATTGTCGATGACAAGACCGGTTACCTCAAGCAGGGAAGAGATTATTTCCCTGTTGATCTCCACATCGTCCGCCAAAAGGATGACCCGACCCGCGAATTCCCCCTCTTGCATCGTTTGCGGCGCAGTATCCGAAGGTCCTTCCCCAGATTGCATGTCAACCCGGGGTGCCTTGACAGTAAAACTGAAGACCGAACCGCGACCGGGTTCGGAATCTACCCGGATTTCACCGCCCATCAGTTCAACAATACGCTTGCTGAGGGCAAGCCCGAGCCCTGTTCCGCCATATTTACGCGTTGTCTGGCTCTCCGCCTGCTGAAAGGCTGTGAAGAGCTTCGCCTTTTGCTCTTCCGTTATGCCGATGCCCGTGTCCTGTACAAGAAAACGCAAGGTGCAGATTCCATCCTTTTCGCTCTCAAGGGATATGGTGAGTGAAATACGCCCCTGCGCAGGTGTAAACTTGATTGCGTTGCCGATGAGATTCGCCATTACCTGGGCAAGACGCGTATCATCGCCGTACAGGGCCTCGGGCGTTCCCTCTGCAATGGAGACAACGAAATCCTGCCGCTTTTCTTCTATTTTGAAGCGCAAAAGATCTTCTACATGTGCAATAACCTTACGCAGCAGAAAGGAGACTGGGGAAAGCTCAAGTTTTCCCGCCTCTATCTTCGACATATCAAGAATGTCGTTAATAATGCCAAGCAGGTGGTTTGACGCTTCCCTGATTTTCACAAAGGCGTGATCCTTTCCCGGCATATCCTGAAGATTGACGCCAATGGCCGCCATGCCTATGACGGCATTGAGAGGCGTGCGTATTTCGTGGCTCATATTGGCGAGAAAATCACTCTTGGCCCGCGAAGCAGCATCGGAAAGCTCAACCTGTTCCTCAAGCTGGGCCGTGCGCTGTTTCACCGTTTCCTCAAGCAGTTCTTTCATCTGCGTGGTGCTTTCAAAGCGATTCGCATATCTGCGCGCCAGCATAAAAGTCATATAAAATATAAGAATTAGAGTGCTATATAAGCTAATTAAATTCTTATGTCTCCATACAATAGCGCTGATGAGATCAAAAATAGAAGTTGCAGTGATAATTGTCATTACAATACAAAGATATGTATAGTCTATTTCACGTTTTTCAAGCGTTAAAATAATTCCATATACTATATCATAACAAAAAATATACATAATAAATACTATAGCCAGTGAAGCAAATAAAGTTAATAAATCCGCAGCAAACCAAACAGAAAATACACTTTGCATTGTTATAGCAACAATACAAAGAAATCCATAAATTAATGTAAATAGTTTTACTCTGTTAAAAATGAGATTTTCTAGAAACATAGCAAGAAAAAACAAAAGAAGATAAAATGATGCATATTCTATTTTATGTGAAATGGCGCTATTTTCAAATATACGATTCACTACAGGGCTGTATACAAAGAAAAATACCGCAGCCAAATTGGAAAAAATACCGAATAAAAGATTATCACTGTCTGTCCTTCGCAAAAAAAACAGCAAAATGTGGTACAATCCCAGCAGCACATACACAGTGCACAGGGCCACTGTTAAAAGCTCTCCCCCTGCGCCTGCAATTTTTGCGTAATCGCCTATATAATACGGTCCGCTATGAAAAAGCCCGGCATAGGCGCTGCTGCGGGCACCAAGAATATGTATGACGAGAATGTTCGTCCCTTCATTAAGAAATCTTTTGTCAAAGGGGACGCTGACCCCGCGCCGACTACGAAAAATTGTAAACTCGCCCGTGTCTTTCCTGTAGATCTGCCTGGCAATGACGCTTCCATTAAGGTGAATTTCCCAGTTTTCGCCAATGCCTGCCAAATAGATGCCCGGCGAAAGCGGATTGTCGCCGTAAAGACTGTCGATTTTTTCCCTGCTCATGACAAAGGGGATGAGAATCGTGCACTCCTCAACCTTACGCCCCCTGATGGACAAAAATGCGGGTTCTCCCGGCGAGTATTCATCCCTGGGCAGCTGCGACATGAGAATCGGGGCATGATGGGCTGGCAGTTCCTTGTCCCAGATCATCGTATCCGGGTCTTTCACCGAGACATAGGCGGGCTCGAAACCGTTTTTCACATAGGCCGGAAGGTCAGTCAAATTCGTATATAGGGAGTCCTTCCTCATAAAATCCGCGCCTGTCAGACTGTATACGAGAAAAAGCGCCAAACAAAGCGCAAGGACCAACACCGCCCAGGCGAACAGTTTTTTGTTCATAAGCAGCGTCAGTACTCGCGTGCGTCAAGCTCGCTCTGTGTAAAAAAGGCGGCGTCAAAAGCGGCCTCAGGCACATAGAAGTATTTTTCCTGCACTTCGCCCTTTTTCAAACGCCGGACAATCTCCTCCACGCGTGGGCCGTGCAGGGGATTGCACTCCACATTGTAGTTGATTTTCCCTTGCAGGGTAGCCGTAAGACCCGCGCGCGTCGCATCAAAGGAAATGACGGCAACATCGCCCTTCACGCCGTAGCTTCTACCCGCCTCATCCATGGCTTCCATTGCGCCAAGGGCCATGTCGTCATTTTCGCAGTACAGCACATCGATACGCGTATGTTGCTTCAAAATCCGCTCCATGGCCTCCTTGCCTTTGGCCTGGGTGAAGGCACCGGAATCTCGCGCCACCACACGCCAGGCGGGGTTTCTGCCCTCCCCCGCCAAAAGCGCTTCCGTACGACCGATTTGCGCTGACGAGCCCATGCTGCCCTGCAAATGCACGATAAAAAGATCCTTGTCTGCCTTCAGATTTTTTTCCATCCAGGCCACAGCCTCATCACCTTCTTTACGAAAGTCGGAACCAACCCAGCAGGTATACAAATCCTCGCTCCGGGCTTTGATCTTCCGATCCACAATGATGACAGGGATATTTGCCTCTTTCGCCTTTTGCAGGGCTTCATCCCAGCCGTCTTCAGTGACAGGTGCCACAACGATAAAGCCCACCTTCTGATCGACAAAGCCATGAATCGCCGCCAGTTGCCTGCTTTGCCGCTGTTGGGCGTCTTTTATAATCAGCTTGTAGCCCTTTGCCTCGGAAAAAGCCTTGCGCATGGACTGCGTATTGGCCTGACGCCAGTCTGATTCCGCCCCTACTTGCGAAAAGCCGACTACTGTCACTTCCGCAGCCTCCGCGCTACGCGCCTCGTGCAAGGCATACGCAGCAAGACAGAAAAGCAAAGTGCCCATGCGTATATACAGCGTTTTCATAGCTTTTTCCTTCCACATCGCCATAGCGTGTTTTTTTTGCGGCAAGGCCGGGACTTCACCCAATAGAGAATTACGAACATACTATACACTTCTGTTTTTCTGTACAAGAAAAATGCCCCCCAAGCGACAGAAGGGCCAAAATAGACGCCGCGCTAAAGCCTTGATGCAGAAAATCCCCTGGCGGTTCGACCGCCAGGGGATTGTAAGGCATAATAGACGGAAAAATTATTCGCCTTTATAGCCGTTCCGGCGCGCATTATCCACGCAGTCGGATTTGTTCGCATAGCCCTGCGAAGAGGCCCCGGTAATGCGACCGTTCGAAGCGGTGCGCCGCCAGCGCCATTTGCCGGCTTCATCAACATAAAAATCCCAAGTGTCCTCACTCATATATAACTCCTTATATAATATTTTACATATATTACCCGCTCGAAAACATCTGTCAAGGGCTCGTGCGCTTTTTTTTTCCGGCTTTCACATTTCTTGCCATAATTCAATTATTGTTGAATAATCAATAAGGAATTTCGATTTGGGGGCAAAGCCAAAATCCCGTGTATAGCGGCGCGTCTTAATGGAGCACAAGGCATGAACGACTCCGACAGGTCCAGGGAACAGGTCAGGGAAAGCGTGCGTGCCGGTTACGCAGCCATTGCCACAAGATTCCGCCTTAGCTGTTGCGGGAGCAAAGGCCCGGGCCACGCCTATCCGGCTTGTCTGGCAAAGGCCCTTGGCTATGATGAAGAAGCGCTCGCCAGGCTGCCCAAAGGCGCGAACATGGGCCTTTCCTGCGGCAATCCCGTGGCTGCTGCGGCACTGCAAGAGGGGCAGACCGTTTTGGACCTTGGCAGCGGCGGCGGCTTTGACGTGTTTCAGGCGGGCGAGAAGGTGCGGGCCTCCGGCCGGGTAATCGGCGTGGATATGACGCCGGAAATGATCGCTGAGGCCTGCAGGAATATCGAACACTACCGGCAGCGCACCGGCCTTGACAATGTGGAGTTCCGTCTGGGCGAAATTGAGCGCCTCCCCCTGCCCGATGCTGTTATTGACGTGGCGCTCTCCAACTGCGTCATCAATCTCTCCCCGGACAAGCCCCAAGTCTGGCGTGAAATTTTTCGCGTTCTGAAACCGGGCGGCCGGGTATTCGTTTCCGATCTGGCACTTTTAAAGCCCCTGCCCGAGGCCCTGAAAAAAATGAAGGGGGCACTGACAGGCTGCCTGACCGGGGCCGTACTTGTGGAAGAAAGCAGGGCCATGCTGGAAAGCGCCGGTTTCTCCTCCATTGTCATGACCCCCAGACCGGGCTACGCGCGCAGCATGCAGAACTGGAGCGACCCCTGGTACGGAAAAATTGCCGAGGTCCTGCCAAAAGGCGAGAGCATGGCCGATTATATCGTCAGCCTGTCCACAGAAGCGCTCAAGCAAGAAGTCTGACCTATAGAACATAACGTTTATGTCCTGATAAAATATTCATTGTTTTACAAGAGGAATATTTTACAAGCATTTATGATACCTACAGAGCAACACTTCTTGACAATACTACACTTTTGTTTTATGTAGTGAAAAATTATAACATGCTGATGGTGTTTTTTCATGCTGTTTATACTATGCCGTTCCGCTTTTAGCCCCAGGGTTCGTTCATAATAATAGATATGCACCATGGAACAAGGAACATAACGCTTTGAAAAAACAGTATACATCTAGACGGGCCACGTTCGGCACAGCAATCCTGTGCGGATTGATTGTTCTGTTTGCCGCGTTCGCCATGTATTCCACTGCAAATATCGCCAGCCTGGCAAACCAGATGGTCAAGCACCCCTATATGGTGAAAAGCCAGTCTGCGGCCATGCGCACGCGGCTTCTTGAGATGAAGCTCCACTTGCTGCCCTCCCTGCTGACCTCCCAAAACCAGGATCCCGATATGATCTACCGGATGCTGGAAGAGCGGGACAGGTTACAGGACAGCTCCCTGCTTGCCATTCGTGCGCACTACCTTGGAGCGCGCGAGGATCTTACCGCCCTTGAAACCGCTATGGGCCGGGTGCGCGCCGCCCGAAAACAGGCGGTGCACGACAGCGCCACCCTCAAGTCTCCGCAGGAAATCCTGACCTATGTGGAACAGCGGGTCAATCCGGAGAGCGATGCCCTGGACTCGATTTTACAGCGCATTGCCGCCATGGCGGACGCGCGCATGGAAAGTTTCCGCTTCACCACTGAAAGCACGCGCGACACCATGTTTTTGGGCACGGGCCTGCTCTGCGCCCTGCTGATCCTTCTGATTATCTTCATCAACCGCAACGAGCGAAATAAAAACCAGGCCATCGCCTATCGAGAGCGTCTCTTCAAGCTGCTTTCCAACTCCATAGACGATGTGTTTTTCATTTATGATTACTCGGAGGGGCGTGCGAACCTGGAGTATGTCAGTGAAAACAGCCTGCGCCTGTTCGGCGTTTCTTCAGAGGAACTGTGCCGGAATCCTGCGGCCCTGGAGCGCGGCCTGCCGCCGCAAAGCCTCTCGGCCCTTTCGGCCCTGTTCGCGGACGGCAGACTGGACGAAATCGCCGAACGTGACCTGCAGTACAGCCGGAACAATCAGATGCTGGACCTGCGCTTACGCGTGTACCCCATCCAGTCCGAGGGCGCACTCTGGCGCGCCATTGCGGTGTTCTCCGACCTGACGAAAATGGTGGCTCAACAAAAGGCCTTGAGCGATGCCCTGCTCAGTGCCAAAAAAGCGAACAGCGCCAAGCAGGACTTTCTTTCGCGCATGTCTCACGAAATCCGCACGCCCATGAACGCCATTATCGGCATGACCGCCATTGCCGCAAAATATTCCGATGATAAAACGCGCGTGGCCGACTGCCTGGGCAAGATCGAAGCCTCCTCCAAGCATTTGCTCAGTCTCATCAACGATGTGCTCGATATCGCCAAAATCGATGGGGGCAAACTCTCCTTTTCACACGCGCCCTTCAACTTTCCCAATTTCATCAATACGCTTACGTCCATCGTCTATCCCCAGACAGTGGCCCGTCAGCAAAAATTTGAAATCACCATTTCCGGACTTATTGAAGAAACCCTGATTGGCGACGAGCTCAGACTCAACCAGATGCTGATCAATCTGCTCTCTAATGCCATTAAATTCACGCCACAGGGCGGAGAAATCCGTCTGGAAATAACGCGGCTGCAAACTGAACGATCTCGCGCCCTGCTGCGCTTTGTGGTGCGCGACACGGGCATAGGCATGAGTCGGAACTTTCTGGAGCACCTGTACACGCCCTTTGAGCAGGCTGACAGCGTTGCGCAAAACTATGGCGGCACCGGCCTTGGCCTGTCCATTACCAAAAACCTGGTATCCCTGATGTCAGGCAGCATTGCCGTGCAAAGTACAGAAGGTGCGGGCACAATCTTTACCCTGGAGCTGCCTTTTGATTTGCCGGAAAAGGCCACCTTTCCGCACAGGGCCGACCTGAGCCGTCTCAGTGTGCTGGTGGCTGACGATGATCAGGTCACCGGTGAACATGCCATGCTTTTATTGAGCCAGATGGGCATACAGGGAGACTGGGCGGGCAGCGGCCAGGAAGCGCTGGAAAAAGCGGCCAAGGCACACGATGCGGGCCGTGACTACGCTGTATGCTTTATTGACTGGCGCATGCCAGGCATGGACGGTCTGGAAACGGCCCAACGGCTGCGCGAAAAGGTGGGAAAAAATACGCCGATCATCATCATCAGTTCCTACGACTGGAGCGCTATCCAGCAGCAGGCCCTGGCGGCCGGGGTCAACGCCTTTATTTCCAAACCCCTTTTCGCCTCTTCGCTGTACAACAGCCTTACCGCCATAGCCTGCCAGGAGAACTCCGCCTGCGCTACACCGCAACAAAGCGGACCCTATGATTTCAAGGGTAAAAAGATCCTTCTGGCGGAAGACAATCTGCTTAACCAGGAAATAGCCCTGGAAATACTGCAATCGGCCTCGTTACGCGTGGACTGCGCAAACAACGGCCAGGAAGCCCTGGAGATGTACCAGCGCTCTGAAGAAGGAGAATATGCACTCATTCTTATGGATGTGCAGATGCCCCGCATTAACGGCTATGAAGCCACCCGTGCCATACGGGACTTGCCCCGCCCCGAAGCGAAAAAGGTGCCCATTCTGGCCATGACGGCAAATGCCTTCAGTTCCGACATAGCGGCGGCAAAAGAGGCCGGAATGGACGGACACATTGCCAAACCCATTGACGTGCCCGTACTTTTCCGTACCATTGCCGCGCACCTGGGGGAAGAAAATCCCACATCGTCATAAAGCCCGTCCTTTTCACGGCGGCCCACATATTACTGGCTGAGGTTCTACCATTAACAACCGCAAGCATAGGGAGTAAAAGTATGGAACCAGTAAGTTTTTTAGCCACGCTACATGGCTGGATAGGTACATTGGGCGGTCTGGTGTGGGGACCCTACTGCCTTTTGCCCCTGCTGGTCGGCACAGGCGTGTATCTCGTTTGCGGTCTTAAATTCCTTCCTTGGCGCTATGTCGGTCCGGCCTTCATGCATATGTGGCGTGGTCGCAGATCGAACGATGCGCACGGCGGCGAACTTTCGCCCTTCAAGGCTATGATGACCTGTATGGCGGCCACCATAGGCACGGGCAACATCGTGGGCGTGGCCACCGCCATCATGATCGGCGGTCCGGGCGCGGTGTTCTGGATGTGGGTCACGGCGGCGGTGGGCATGGCCACCAAGTATGCAGAAGCCCTGCTCGCGGTGAAGTACCGCGAAGTCACCCCCACGGGAGACTATGTGGGCGGTCCCATGTACTACATCAAGAACGGACTTGGTGACAGCTGGAAATGGATGGCTTTTCTGTTCGCCATATTCGGCATGGTGGCCAGCTTCGGCATCGGCAACATGACCCAGTGCAACGCCATCACGGGCAACCTTGCCACAGCCTTCAGCCTTCCCCCGGAAGCAGTAGCCGTGGTCCTCTTCGTGCTTGTAGGCCTTGTGCTTATCGGCGGCGTCAAGCGTATCGGCGATGTGGCCGGCGTGGTCGTGCCCTTTATGGCGGTTGCCTACATTCTTATCGGCATCGTGATTATGCTCACCAACTATGACAAGGTCGGCCCCGCCTTCATGTCCATTATTGAAAACGCCTTTTCCCCGGCCCCGGCCGCAGGCGGCTTTGCCGGTGCTACAATCATGATGGCCATGCGCTACGGCATGGCCCGCGGCCTGTTTTCCAACGAAGCGGGCCTGGGCAGCGGTCCCATCGCCCACGCCACGGCCATTACCAACAACCCGGTGCGCCAGGGCTTTCTGGGCATGATCGACCCCTTTATCGACACCATCCTGGTCTGCACCATGACGGCCCTCATCATTCTGATTGCCGGCGACTGGTCCGCTGTTGATCGCGGTTCCGCCGCTGTCATGACCTCCCACGCCTTTGGGCACGCCCTGCCCGGCATCGGCCAGTACTTTGTGGCCATTGCGCTCGTGCTCTTCGCCTTTACCACCATCCTCGGCTGGTGCGTCTATGGCGAGCGCTGCGCCGTGTATCTGTTCGGTCATAAGGCGCTTAAGCCCTTCCGACTTATTTTCACCCTGGTCGTGCCCCTGGGTGCCCTGGCGGAACTGAGCTTTGTCTGGGATCTGTCTGACCTGTTCAACGGCCTGATGGCCCTGCCCAACCTGGTGGCCTTGCTGCTGCTCAGTCCCGTGGTCTTCAAAATGACGCGGGAGTATTTTGAAAAGCATGCCAAGGGCGATATGTTTGACGAATAATACTTGTGGGGCTATCGCCCCAAGCCCCGTCTGGGGGAAATGATTTCCCCCAGACCCCCATTGTTACTTTGCTTGCGCTTTGCGCAAACAAAGTAACAATGAGGATGCAGGGACCGGACAAATCCAAAACAGGCACTCTGCCAGTGGGCCTGGGACGGTTCTTCCCCAGCAAAAAAAAAGTAGTCCGTTGGGTCGGCAAAGCGCGGCCCAACGGACTTTCAGTTGTAGAGAAGCTCTAATTCGGATTCTACATAGAAATTGCCTTGATTTTATCTGGAGTTGGAAGTGCGTGCCAGGATGGCA
>DBDO01000253.1:230-15088 GCA_002293605.1 Desulfovibrionaceae bacterium UBA930 | reverse complement strand
ATTTCTATGTAGAATCCGAATAAGCTACCTACATCCCCCCCGGAGCGGCAGAGGCATCCTTGCTGCGATCTTCCACAGTAAAGCCTTTGGGCGGCGTATAAAGAAAGAGCGAGGTCGGCAGGGAGGCATTGACCTCCTGCCTGGAAAAGCTCAATTCGTTTTCATTGCCGTAAAAATCATAGACCCGCAGTTTTTTGATCAAGTTACTTTTCGGGTCCAGCCAGAGCCGGGCTTCAACCATAGCCTGCGTGGCCTCTTTGGGGAAAAGATCCACAACCAGCAGGCCGCCCTCCTCCTCTTTTCTTTCCACAAAAAAATCCTTGTCCAGGCGCGCCTGCCCGGTAATAACCTGCACAATGCTCCGAGAATCCCTGGCCAGATCCAGGGAATACATGGTGGCCAGCTCTTCTTCGGGAAAGACGTTCCAGATGCGCTCTTTGGTCACAAGCAGAAGTTCGGGGGAAGGCTTTTGGGTTTCCATGCGCAATAAAAGCGGCTTGGCGAAACTGAGCACGCCACTGCGCTGTTCACGGGCGCCGCTTTCTTTGTGCACCAGGGTCTGCGTGTATTCGCAACGCATGGAAGCGATGCCCTTATACTGTTCCTGCACCCGCTCCGGAACGGATTGGGCCGCTGCGCCCGAGGCCGCCGTGAGCGTAATAAGGCCCGCCAGAACAAAAAACCGTAGGCTATTCCACATACAAGCACATTCCTTTTATTTCCCTGTCAGGGAATCCGTTTCATATACCGCCAGGTTCCGTACAATAAGCCCGGAGCATGCTATAGGCAAGCCCTGCGCCTGAATCTCAAACAGAGAGCAGAAAAGTCCCGGTTTTCGCGTCAAGGGAAAACCGGGACTTTTCTGCTCTACCGAAAAGCGGCAAAGCCGCTTTTCGACGAATGGGGCCAAGGGGGCGCGCCCCCTTGCGGGAGTCCAGAGGGCAGAGCCCCTGCTTATTCTCTGCTGCGCAGCTTTTGCACGAGCCTGCGCAGATCGTGCGTTTGCGCGGTTACTTCCGCAACGGCCTGTGAAGATTGCATCATGGCAGTGGCATTTTCTCCCGCTATGGCATTGACCTGATCCAAGGTTCGGGCGATTTCTCCGCTGGCAGAAGACTGCTGCTCGGCGGCAGTGGCGATGCTTCTGACCTGTCCTTCCACGCCGTCCGATTCCTCCACAATCTTCTCCAGGGACGCGCCGGATTCGGAAACCAGTTTTTCCGCCTCCAGCACATGGCGTGTGGCCGCGCTTTGGGCATCAATGCTGCGCTGGCTGCCCTGCTGAATGCCGGTAATGGCCGAGCCGACCTCCTTGGTGGCCTGCATGGTTTTTTCCGCAAGCTTACGCACTTCATCAGCCACAACGGCAAAGCCGCGTCCGGCCTCCCCTGCGCGGGCCGCTTCAATGGCGGCGTTCAGCGCAAGCAGGTTGGTCTGATCGGCTATATCATTGATTACGGAGACGATAGCGCCTATGCCTTCGGCCTGCCTGCCCAGTTCAATAGACTCTTTGCTCATGCTTTCCGCGCTTTCCTGTAAATGTTTCAGGGCCTGTATGGATTGCGAGACTACCCCCTTGCCGTCCACGGCCTGCCGTCTGGCACCGCTTGCGCCTTCGGAGGCCACAGCCGCATTACGGGCCACCTCCTGCACGGTGGCGTTCATTTCCTCCATTGCTGTAGCGGCCGAGGCAATGGCTTCCCGCTGGGCTTCCAGGCTCCGGGTGGAATGATCGGTCTGGCTTGACAGTTGCTCCATGGCCGAAGACAGGCGCTCCACCACTGTTTCCACCTGCTGGGCCGCTGTCAGAATGGCTTCTTCTCCGGCCTCGGCCTTTTGCTTGGCCGCATTCGACTCGCGCATGGCTTCAAGCGCTTTTGCCTGCTCCGCAGCCGCTTCCATACTTTTTTGCTCGGATTCGGCAATGCGGGTTTTTAAATTTTCCACCATGCTTTTCAAGGACTCGGCAAGCACGCCGACTTCGTCAGTGGCCTTTACATGCAACGGACTGTTCAGATTGCCCTGGGCCACAGTCTGGGCGAAAGCGGTCACGTCTTTGATGGGCCGGGCCAGCTTTCTGCCGAGCGCTATGCTGGCACCGACAAGGCACAGCATTATGCCCAGCATTGCCGCCAGCCCGATCAGCAGGGCGTTGCGCTGTTCGTCCGCATAGCGCTGAATGGGCTGGCCTGCGAACCACATACCCACGGTCTTGCTGTCCACATCGATAACAGGCCAGTACGCGGTCTTGTAAGGAGAGCCGAAGAGTGTCAGATCGCGAAAAACAGTCTGTTTTTGTTCAAGGACCGCTGTTTCAATTCCGGGGTTGTTGAGCTGCGTGTTGATAACGCGTTTGCCCTGATGCGTCAGGGTGCTCATCACCCGGGTATTGCCCCTGAAAAAGGTTATCTCCAGCCCGGAAAGACGCTTCATGGCATCCACAAAGCTTTCCGTGACAATGGACAGCCCCAAGGAAATGGTTCCGATGATTTTGTCGCCCTCGCGAATGGGCACGCAGGCCCGGATGGAAAAGGGAATAACTGTCGATGCCACAATGCCGGATACGGATTTACCCTCAAGGGCATCGCGCACCATGGGCTGCTGGGCCAGAGAATCGCCCTTGCGGTCAGAGTGACCGCGCGCAACCACAATGCCGTTTGTGTCAGTGATGGTGCACAGATCGGCATTGCTTTCCTGCATGGCGATTTTGCTCCATCTTGCAAGAGCCGCGCCATCTCTAGACTGCATCAGGGCGATCAAGGCAGGATTCACGCCCAGGCTTTTGTTCATGTTGACGAAATTGCTCTCGATTACCTTATAATATTCATCAACAACGGTTTTTGACTGCTGCACGCCTCCGTCAAGCTGGGCGTTCGATGCCCTCCGCATCAGGAAGAATGTCGTACCCATCACAGACACAGAGGCAATAATGATGACAATTGCAGTAAGCGCAACAATTTTTGAGGCAATAGACAGCCGCATGTTCTCTCCGTTTGTGTTTGTTGTGTCGCTTTGCTCTGGCTACGAAACAGGCGCTTGAAGCATCCTCCTTAGTTTGTGATGCATGATACACCCTAAGGTAAGATCAAAGTCAAGCGTCTCAGCAAAATACTCCTGAAAATTTTGTTGAGCTTCCCCAATGTAAAAAAACGTTTATTTTCAGCATACATTTAGGGAAGCACTGATTAATGGGCCTTGGGGAAACGCGTAGTTATTTCGTTTGGCAAGGCGCGAGCTTCTTTTCCGATGGGGGCTGGATCGATGGTCCTGCCCCCGGAGGGAAAAACCGAGCAAGGTAGCAAAACGAAAATTATTCAGCGTTTCCCTAGCGAATGACCATTCTCGGCTTGCTGCCGTCAGCCGGTCCGATAATGCCGTCAAGCTCCATTTGCTCAACAAAGCGGGCGGCTTTATTAAAGCCTATGCGAAACTTTCTCTGAATCAGGGAAATGGAGGCCTTGCCCTGCTGACGCACGAATTCCACGGCCTCGTTGTACAAAGGGTCGCCAGCTATATCTGCGCCGCCGCCGTTGCCGGAGAAGACATTCCCTGCGCCTTCCGGTGCCCAGTCGGAAAAGTCCACCTGATAGTCGGGGCGTTGGCGGGACTTCCAATAGCCCACCACGGCGTTTACGTTCTGGTCGCTCACAAAAGCGCCGTGCATGCGCTTGAACTTGCCGCCGCCCGGCTTAAAGAGCATATCGCCTTTGCCAAGCAGATGTTCAGCGCCCACTGCGTCAAGAATGGTCCGGGAATCGTGCTTGGAGGTAACCTGAAAGGATATGCGGCAGGGAAAGTTGGCCTTGATAAGACCGGTGACCACGTCCACGCTGGGCCGCTGGGTGGCGAGGATGAGATGAATGCCTGCCGCGCGCGCCAACTGGGCCAAACGCACAATGCTGGTTTCCACTTCTTTGGCCGCAACCAGCATAAGGTCCGCGAGTTCGTCAATGACGATGACAAGATAGGGGATAAAGGCCAGATCTTCCATGCCGATGGGAGGAGTTTCGCCCCAGGAGGCAAGCTTGGCGTTATAATCCGCAATATTACGCACGCCAGCCTTGGCAATGGCGTTATAGCGCTCCTCCATTTCGGCCACGGCCCATTCCAGGGCGTTTTTGGCCATTTGCATTTCCGTGACCACAGGATGCACCAGGTGCGGCAAATCCGCATATATGGCCATTTCCACCCGCTTGGGGTCCACGAGCAGAAGTTTCACCTCTTCCGGCCGGGCTTTATATAAAAAAGACAAAATGATGGAATTGATGCCTACGCTCTTGCCCGCGCCCGTAGCCCCGGCCACAAGCAAGTGCGGCATGGAGGCCAAATCGGCCACAGCCGGAAGACCGGCGATATCCTTGCCCAGGGCCAGGGTCAGCAAGGACTTGGACTGCTGAAAAATCTGGGAGCTTAAAAGTTCCTTGAGGCACACGGTCTCCCGTACCTCGTTCGGAATCTCGATGCCCACGGTATCCGTGCCCGGCACCGGGGCCTGGATGCGCACGGCAACGGCTTTAAGCGCCAGGGCCAGATCATCGCTCAAGTTCGCAATACGCGAAACCCTCACGCCGGGCGCGGGCCGAATCTCGAACATGGTCACCACCGGCCCCGGCGTAATGCCCACCAGCTCGCCCTGAATGCTGAAATCGTTGAGGCAGTTCATCAGACTGCGCCCTTTGGCCTCCAGAAGCTCTCTTGGGGTGCCTGCGCCGGAAGCAGGGGCCGTTCGCAAGAGATCCAAGGAGGGCAAGGGTGCGTACGGGGGCCTGACAAGATGCCGGGCCAGAGAGGCCTTCAGACCGGGCTCTGGCGCGATCTGAAGTGGCGGGGCTTCAAAAACGGGCGTGGGTCCATCGTAAAGGGCGCGGGCTGGGTTGTCCTGTAGCTCGGCGCGGGGCTTTGCAGGAGGCTCTGCCGCTTCCTGCCCTTTTTCAGAGGCGGGAAATTCGTCTTCTGCTTCTCCGTCAAAATCCGGAAAAACAGAGGGAAGGGATACAGACAAGGCTTGAGCGGGCTCACGGTCTATGCCGCCTTCTTGCGCTTCCCCCACTGCAAGATCCTGGTCAGGGGAGTCAAAAAGTTCTGCGCCAGGATGCCTTGCCGTATCACCCGTCACGCGGTGTATCGGATGATAGGAATCGGCGCTCCCGGCAGCCCTCAGGGCCTGTATGGCCAGAGAGGTTTGCAAAGACAGCAGGGGATCCGGCTCTCCGGGCTCCATGCGGGTTTCTTCTGCCGCGCCCTCTGTCGCAGCCTTGCCATGCCCGTAAGGCGAAAGGCTCTCCGCCTGCGGCGCGTGGGCCTGCAAGGCCTGCACGCCCACTCTGTCCTGTTCGAAATCGCGGACCCAGGGCGGCAGATCCTCTTCTTCATCTGCCCGCCGGAAAGAGGAGTTTTTTTTCAAAGACTCAGGTTCGAAAAAGGAAGGTAAGTGCCCGGCCTCCCTGTCTTCATTCCGGGCGGGTTCCCAGGATGCCGCTCCCGGCCTCGGCAGCAGAGGATGCACGTAGGGGTCGACAGGAGTAAAAAGCGCAGGCTTTTCTCCGGAAAAAGAAATATCGGGCGCTATCTGCAAGAGACCGCCTGCCTGGGGAGGGGCTTGCAGGTCAAGGGAAAAAGAGGGGACAACGGTCGGTAAAGGTCCGGATAAGGGGGCAGGTTCCGAAGCTGCGTGCGAAGAAAGCGGATAGGCCGTGACTTCCAGGGGCGGCTGCCCCGCTCTGGCGGACCCTGCCAAGGCTTCAGATACCCCGGCCCCGGAGAGACCGGGCGAAGACGAGCCCCCCAGGCTCAGACAGCTCTGCCCGCGAACCGCGCGCTCGTCCATCATGCTCTGCGCTTTTCCCGTCAAAGAGTGCCAGAGGCTTCGGCTTCCCGAGGCCAGCAGCGAAAGCCAGGAAAGGCCCGTGAGCATCTGCATGGCCAAAAGCAGACTGAACAGCCAAAGCAGAAAGGTGCCTGTGGAACTGAGCCAGCCGACCATGGCGCGATACAGCATATAACCGATAATACCGCCGCCGTGCGTGGAGACATTGCCCGCGCCCGGAGCCAGGGTTCCTCGGGCAAAAATTTCCACGTCGCCCAAATCCCCGGCAGCCCCGGCAAGGCAAAGGCAGAGACTGAGCAGGGCAAAACCCGCCCAACGCCACCAGGGCCACTCTTTGGCCCCGAGAATGCGCCGGGCCCCGGCCAGACAGAGAAAGGCGGGAATCACCCAGGAGGCAAAGCCCAGGTAGTCGAAAAAAAAGCCGGAAGTATACGCGCCGAACAAACCGGCCTTATTATATACACGGGTTACGCCGCTTACCACATGGTTCAGCCAGGGGTCGCGGCTGTCAAAGGTGGCGAGGCTCAAGGCCGTGAGCAAGCCGCAAAAAATAGCGAGCAGGCCGAGAAGTTCCCTTCCCAGCTTGCCGCTGTCTGCGACCTGTTTTCGTTCTTCGGCCTGAGCCTTCATGCTGCCCCCTTGAAAAAAACCACGGAATCATTCACGGCCGAGATAGCTGCCGGAACGGGTATCGACCTTCACCTTATCCCCGATATTGACGAAAATAGGCACCTGGATCACAAGACCGGTTTCCAGGGTGGCGGGCTTGGTAACATTGGATACCGTATCCCCCTTGGCACCGGGGTCCGTATCACTCACCGTAAAGATCAGAGAGGGCGGCAGTTCGATGTCCAGCGGTTCGCCCTTGTACAAAAGCACCTGCACCATCTGGCTTTCCTTAAGGTATCCGGCCTTGCCGTCCGTGGCCTCTTCCTTCACATGCAGTTGCTCGTAGCTGGTCATATCCATAAAAATCAGGTCTTCGCCCTCGCGGTACAAATACTGCATCTCTCGGACTTCAAGGTCGGGTTTTTCCACCTTTTCACCGGAGCGAAAGGTTATGTCCTGCATGCGCCCGGTAAGAAAATTTCGCAGCTTCGTACGTACCATGGCCCCGCCCTTTCCGGGCTTGAAATGCTGAAATTCAACGATTTCATAAGGGATGCCTTCAACTTCTATTTTCAGGCCTTTCCTGAAATCCGTGGTGGAATACATGCAACCTCCAGGTTGTGTCTTTTATGTATGTGGTTTTATTCATCAGCAAGGGCGGCGTACAAGGCCTGCACGGCCAGGGCATAGCTCCACAGGCCAAAGCCGGAAATAATGCCGAGCACATGGGCTCCCATGAAGCTTTGCCTGCGTATCCGCTCCTGCCTTGCAAAAACATTGCTGATGTGCACTTCAACAACAGGAATGCCTATCCAGGCGATGCAGTCGGCCAGGGCCAGACTGGTATGGGTATAGGCCCCGGCATTGAAGGCCACGCCGTGAACGCCTTCGGAACGGGCCTGCTCCAGCCGGTCGATGAGCGCGCCTTCACTGTTGCTGTTGAAAAAATCCAAGGCTATCCGCTTTGTCCGCTCGCCCAAAAGCCGTTCCACCAGAGCCGGAATGTCATCAAGCCCCTGGCTGCCGTATATCTCGGGCTGGCGCAGCCCGGTATTGGCCAGATTCGGGCCATTGAGCACCAGAATGGAACAGGGACGGGTCTCGGTAAAGATATGCGACATGGGCATCCTCGTCGTCAGGGAATATAGGAAGAAGCGAAGCTCGCCGGATTTTCGGACAAATGGCGGCTTGCTGCAAAAGAGACAAGCTGCTAGGTTCTTCCAGGCGCGCGCGTATCGGGCGTTCAGCGTCTCATTCGGATTCTCTATAAAAAATGCTTTCTGCAATTCTTATCCGGAATTGGAATAATCTCTTGCAAAACGCTTCAAGTCTTGACTTTTTCCAGAAAATCGAACGCCATGACAGTATCTGAAAAAAATAACAGCCGCAAGATGTTTCCCGCCCTGACCCTTGCGGCCACGGCCTTTACCAAGGGGCAGCTCATCTGCCCGGAAGCTCCGCAAGCGGCTCTGGCCGGACGCTCCAATGTGGGCAAGTCCTCCCTGATCAACGCCCTTGCGGGAAGAAAAAGCCTGGCCAAGGTCAGCGCCGCGCCGGGCAAAACCCGTAGCGCAAACTATTACCATATCGGCGAAACAGGTGCCTATCTCGTGGATCTGCCAGGATACGGCTACGCCAGATGCAGCCGGGCAGAACGGGACAGATGGGCCGGGCTTATACAGGAATATCTCAAAAGCACCCCTGGCCTGCGCGGTCTGATTCTGCTGCTGGACGCCCGCTTGCAGCCGCAAAAGGCAGATCTGGAGCTTCTGGCCTTTGCAGCCTCCTGTTCGCTTGTTGTCCTCCCGGTTCTGACCAAAACGGATAAATGCAGCAAAAAGGAAGCAGCAGCCTGCGCCCGTGCCTGGGGCACGCACCTGGACCAGGGCTCGCTTGTGCTCACCTCCGCAAAGGACAGGACAGGGCTGGAAAAGGTATGGGAGGCCGTTTTCACGCTTTGCGAAATCTGGCCCGCAGCACCGGCCACATAATCCCCAGAAGTCCGGCGCAGAAAAAGAGCATGTCGGCAAACCATGCGCCGACAAAGGCCTTAAGCAGACCCTTTTCTCCCATACTGGTGCAGAGTGTGTTGACCCCGTAATAAAAAAAGACGATCACGAGTGAAAGGACAATGGCCTTGTAAATATTGGAGGTATAGCGCGTCACCAAAAGGGCCAGAATGCCCATGATCACAATGGAGCAGGCATAGGCCAGTTTTTCATGCCAGGCCGTGCGCAGGGCCTCCACATTGGACCCGGCGTGCTCCAGGCGGGCGATAGCTTCCGACAGCTCCATCAGCGACAATTGCTTGGGCTTGAGCCCTGAACCAACGCTGGCCAGAAAAGAGCGCAAGTCCTGATACAGCGCCAAATCCATATGTGTAAACGCTCTCGTGCTGTATTGCGAGGGTGTGACAACCTCGCCCTCTTCCAACTGCCAGCCCTGCTCTCTTACAGTAAATTTTTCGGCTTTTATAATTTCTTTTATGCCGATGCCGCTCCTGTCAAGCGTATAGACCTTCAGGTCCTCTCCCCGGCCTTGCAAAGGCCAAGCCTTGCCCACATAAACAATATGGTTTTTTTCAGTAAACCACAGGCGGTCAAGGGCGGATTCCCTGGGTGCCCTGCCGCGTACCTCTTCCTGCCAGATACGCGAGGATGTCCGCTCGCCCGCAACACCAAGCACCTGGGCAAAGGCAAATTGCAGCACGGCCCAGATAATGCCGTACAAAATAATAAAGCGCACCAGGGCCAGCGGCGAAATGCCCCCGGCTGTGAGGGCTACCAGTTCCCGGCTGCGCTCAAGCATGTTCATCTGCACTACCACGGCGATCATAAAGACCGCTGGCAGGGTCATGGAAATAATGCCGGGTATTTTTACCAAAAAAAACAGCAGCATCAGGCCTAGGCCCGCCTCGCTCTCCAAAAAGATGTCGAGACGCTCGAACATGTCCGTCAGTACGTACAGACCGGTGCTGATCAGCAGGATGACAGTAATAAGAAAGAGATTCTGGCGCACCAGATAGCGATTCAGAAGCGTCATGCGGTTCCCTTTTGCGCGCGGCGCTTCCGGAAAAGGTACTCTTTAAGGCTCTGCGCCAGCCGCGCTACCGAAGGAACACGTTCTTTGTATGTCAAGTGCAAACCGGCGATCGCGGCTGCGGAGAATAAGACATTGGCAATCCAGAGCCCTATGGACGGGGGCAGACTTCCCGAGTCCCCCATGGTCATGCCCAGTGAGTATATGCTGTAATAGAGCAGGAAAAGAAGCAGGGCCAGGACAATGCCAAACTGCCGTTTAAGCCCCTCAAAGGCGCAGGCCAGAGGCAGGGCGAACACCCCGAGCACCAGGCAGGCCACGGGCAGGGACCAGCGCTTATGCAGCTCCACCCCGACCCTGCGCTGGTAACGCGCATCCGGGGCGTTTCCCTGTTTATCCATAGCACGCAAATCGTGCCACGACATTTCCTTGGGTCTGACATCGCCCAGATCAGCGCTCATGAACAGGGAACTGAGATCCAGGCCGACATTGTACTCCTCAAACTCCAGAATGCTGACGTTGTCGTCATCCACCCGGTAAATGCGCCCGTTTTTCAAATGAAATATCAGGGCCCCGCGGTCTGCGTCAGTAAGGATGTCCCCTTCCGGGGCCAGTACGGTGATGCTGGTCTTCTCATCCTGGGTGCTGTCTTCAAAGATCACCTGGGAAAGCTTGCCTGTCACCGGGTCCACCTTGCGGGCAAAAAGCGTCAGGCCGAAGATATCCTTGTTAAAAACGCCGGGCTGCACAACGACCTTGGCCCTGGTGTTGGCTATATGCAAAATGGTGGAGCGAAAGCTGTTCATGCCCCAGGAAATGGCGTGCAAGGAAATAAAAATCGCCGCGCACATGCACAAAAAGGAAAAAAAGGCGGGTGAGCGTAGCAGCTGGTATATGCTGACGCCCCCGGCTTTCAGGGCGATCAGCTCCCTGTCCGTACTCATGCGCAAAAAAGTAAGGAACACGCTCACCATGCAGGAGATGGGCAGAACCATAATCAGAAACATGGGAGTCATGTAAAAAAAGAGCAGGGCGATATCGGAAAAGGAAAATTCCAGTCCGAGAAAAAGGTCGCGCATTTGCAGACCCCTGCCGATCAAAATGAGCGAAAGGAGGGAAAAAACACAGAGGCTGAAGGTCAGCGTCAGTTCCCGTAAAATACAGCGGTGCAGCAAGGTCGGCATAGGAATGTCAGCTTACGGGAAAAGTCACTTCTCCGCCCCATCCGGAGCGGCGGGTGTTTTTGCAAAAAGACGGCCAAGGGCCTCGGCGTCAAGTGGCGAAAGATTGAAACGCATGGCCGCATCGTCAATATGCGCGTGCAGCTGTTTTTCAGGGTGCTCCTGCACGGACTCATGCACATGGGTGACGGCCCTGCGCAAAAGCTCAGACTGCGGCATAAGGGTAGACATGGCTCTTCCTCCAAAAAATACGCTGCTGGCGGGCAAAAGCGCCCTGGCACGTAAAGTTCCTTCATACCCCAAGCACAAAGCGCTTGCAACCGCATGCGGCCTGCTGTATTTCACGCAAAATACTCAACAAAGAGGCATCTCCATGACTGAAAGCGCCGCTGCCGGACTGCTCGGGCTTGTACAGGGTCTTACCGAATTTCTGCCCGTATCCTCATCAGGACATCTGATTCTCGCCAGTTCGCTGCTCGGCCTGGAAGGCGAACGCATCAAAACTTTTGAGATCGCTATTCAACTGGGCTCCATTCTCGCCGTTGTCGCGCTCTATTACAGGCGCTTTCTGGGCCTCCTGCACGTGAAAGCCACCGAGCCCTTTTCCGGCCCTCGCGGGCTCTTTCTTCTGTTCCTGACCTGTCTGCCCGCCTGCGTGGCAGGCTTTTTTCTGCACAGCGTCATCAAGGCCTTTCTTTTCAACCCTGTGAGCGTTGCCATTGCCCTGGCTGCGGGGGCGCTGTTCATTCTTTTTGTCGAAGCAAAGGCCGGACGCGCTCAAAGCCTGCCGCCTGCGGACAGTCTTGAGAAAATCACTCCCAAAATAGCCCTTGGCATCGGCTGTTTTCAATGCCTTTCGCTCTGGCCCGGCTTTTCCCGCTCCACATCGACCATTATGGGGGGGATGCTGCTTGGCGTTGGGCGGGCCGCCGCAGCCGAGTACTCTTTTATCGCGGCCGTGCCGATCATGTTTGCCGCTACAGGCTATTCCCTGCTGAAAGACGCAGCCCTGCTCAGTGCGGCAGACATCCCCTTTTTCGCCGTGGGCGGCCTCATGGCCTTTGCCTCCGCGCTTTTGGCCATCAAGCTCTTCGTCCGTCTTATCAGCAGATTCTCGTTCAGGGCCTTTGCCTGGTACCGCCTCGCGCTGGCACCTTTCATCCTCTGGTTCTGGAGCTAGGGAAAGGCTGATTTATTTCCGTTTGGCGGCGTTGNNTCCGGGGGCAGGACCAAAGAGTCCAGCCCCCGGAGGAAAATTCCCTCGCGCCTTGCCAAACAAAAAAACTCAGCCTTTCCCAAAACGCATGTATCAGTACTGCTTATATCTGCAGGGCGGCAAAGTCAGCGAGACTGCCCAGCCGCTTCACCAGGGCCTGAAGCAGGTTAAGGCGGTTGGCCCGCACTGCCTCATCCTCGCACATGACCATGACCTGCGTAAAAAAGGCATCCACAAAGGGCCGCAACTCTCTCAGCAGGGCGAAGAGTTCCGCATAGCGATCAGCCTTCCAAAGCTCGTCAAAGAGCGGTGCCATGCGCTCCAGTTCCCTGGCGAGGGCCTGTTCGGCGGGATCGCTCAGAAGCTCCGCAAGGTATAGACCAGTGAGACCCGTGCTTTCTTCCCCCTGTTTGCGGATGATATTTGCCGCGCGTTTGAAGGTCAGCACGCTGTCGGCAAAATCCGGAGTGCGGCTGAAGGCGGTCAAGGCTTCAAGGCGGGCCGAAGCGGCCCATACCTCATCGGATCCGGCTTGCAGCGCAGCCTCTGTCAGGAGGGTTTCAGCCCCGCCGGAAATAAGATGATTCTTCAGGCGTAGCGCAAAAAATTCCCGCAAACGGGGCAAGGCCTGCTCCGGCAGGATTTTCCAGTCTCTTTGACCGTAGGCTTCCATGGCTTGGGCAAAGAGCGCGGCAACATTGAAGCGCAGCCCCTTTTCCTGCGCAATGCGGGCAATGCCGAGAGCAGCCCGGCGCAGGGCATAGGGGTCGGCTGTGCCCGTGGGAATCATGCCGAGGCCGAAACAGCCGGCCAGGGTGTCGGCCTTGTCGGCAATGGAAACAAAGGCTCCGCACAAGGAAAAGGGAACGGGGCTGTCCGGCCCGGCAGGCAGGTATTGCTCTGCGATGCCGTCCGCAACGCTTTGGCTTTCGCCAAAGCGCGAGGCGTAAATGCCGCCCATAATGCCCTGCAAGGAATCAAATTCCTTGACCATTTCCGAAACAAGGTCTGCTTTGGACAGCCGCCCGGCACGCATGGCCTCGTCTTTGGAAGGCAGGGCTTCCTGCGTGTTGCAGCGCGCGTTATCAGCAAGCCAGCCGCAAAGCCTTTCTATCCGGCGGGTTTTATCGCCCATGCTGCCGAGCGGGGCGAGAAAGATGACCGAGTCCAGCGCTGTCAGCCAGGAATCCATGCCTTCACAGGCCAGGTCGGACTTCCAGAAAAAGCGGGCGTCTTCAAGTCTGGCCCGGAGCACCCGCTCCCAGCCCTTTCGCACCAAGGCGGGGTCTTCGGGGTCGATATTCAGCACGGTCAGAAAATAGGGAAGCAGCCTTCCTTGTTCATCTTCCAGGCCAAAGCTTTTCTGATGGCTTTCCATGCTGGTGAGCAGAACTTCGCGCGGCACTTCAAGAAATTCCGGGGCAAAGCCGCCCAGAATGGGCACCGGGCGCTCGCACAGGCCCTGCACTTCTTCAAGCAAAGATTCTTTCCAGATGATTGCCCCGCGTTTTTCAGCAGCCAGCGCGGCTCCGCGCTCCCTGATGATGCGCCGCCGCTCCTCGCCCGCGATAACAATGCCGCACTGCTGCTCCATAAGGGAAAAATACCCGGCTGCATTATCAAGGGCAAAAGGTCCCGGCCCATGCACGCGGTGCCCGTAACTTTCCCGGCCCGAACTCACCTTCCCAACGCTGAAGGGAACGATTTCGTCTCCAAGCAGGGCCATAATCCAACGCAGGGGACGCGCAAAAGTATAGTCCCCGCCGCCCCAGCGCATGCGTTTGGGAAAAGGAAGCGCGCCAATGATCGCAGGACAGACAGCGGCCAGAATATCCAAGGCATCGCCGCCGCCCAGGGTTTTACGCACGGCAAGGTAGGGGCCTTTTTCCGTTTCAAGCGTAAAGCTTTCTTCAAGAGGAACGCCCTGCGTTTTGGCAAAGCCTTCCGCAGCCCTGGTGGGGCGTCCGCCCACGTCAAAGGCCGCTTTCACGGGAGGGCCGGTAATCACTTCCTCACGCGTAAGCGCCGCCTCGCTCATCTGGCTGACGTGCAAGGCCAGACGCCGGGGGGTTGAACAGGAAAGCAGGCCGGAAAAGGCCAGCCCCGCTTCGCCAAGGGCCGCGCTGAAGCGTTCCGCCAGTTCTTTTTCCGCATTGGCGAGAAAACGGGCCGGAAGTTCTTCACAGCCTATTTCAAGAACAAAAGATAGCATGCTCATTCCTTATGCCTCTTCAGGGCTTGTTCCCGAAGGACGAGTGCCGGAGCGCCCCCCAAGCATGGGGTAGCCCATTTCCTTGCGCTGTTCGGCATAGAGCCGGGCCACAGCCGAGGCCAGGTTCCGCACCCGCCCGATATAGCCCGTGCGCTCGGTAATGGAAATCGCGCCCCTGGCGTCCAGCAAATTAAAGGTATGCGAGGATTTCATGGCATAGTCATAGGCCGGCCACAGCAGCCCCTGCCCGGCAAGGGACAGGGCTTCCCGCTCAAAATCGTTAAAATGGCGCAGCAGCATCTCGGCGTTGCTGGCTTCGAAATTGAAGCGGGACTGCTCCACTTCGTTCTGGTGATATATGTTCCCGTAGGAGACATGTTCATTCCAGGCCAGATCGTACACGGATTCCTTTTCCTGAAGGTACATGCACAGCCGCTCCAGGCCGTAGGTGATTTCCGCGCTGACCGGGGCAAGATCAATGCCGCCCACCTGCTGGAAATAGGTGAACTGGGTCACTTCCATGCCATTGAGCCAGACCTCCCAGCCCAGCCCCCAGGCACCCAGGGTCGGCGACTCCCAGTCGTCCTCCACAAAGCGGATATCGTGCTTCGCGCTGTCAATGCCAAGGGCGCGCAGGCTTTCAAGGTAGAGTTCCTGCACATTGTCCGGAGAGGGCTTCAAAATCACCTGAAACTGAAAATAATGCTGCAAGCGGTTGGGATTTTCCCCGTAACGGCCGTCCGTGGGGCGGCGGGAGGCTTCCACATAGGCCGC
>DBDO01000253.1:0-219 GCA_002293605.1 Desulfovibrionaceae bacterium UBA930 | reverse complement strand
CCCGCGCCGCACTCCACATCAAAGGACTGCTCGATCACGCAGCCGCGCGAAGCCCAAAAATTTTGAAGAGTCAAAATAACATTTTGAAAATACATGGCGTCTCCACAATATGGCGGCCTTTGGCCGCAAATCGCGCCGCAGGCGAAAGGGCGGCACGGACGAAGTACAAGCTATTTGTCATACCCTTTCTGTTCTGGCAAGAGTTGAAGGGCCGAGGCC
>DBDO01000248.1 GCA_002293605.1 Desulfovibrionaceae bacterium UBA930 | reverse complement strand
TTAGCTTAACAGACTTCCTTGAGCATGAGGCAATCTGTGCCATAATTAGAATTGCTGGGGGGAAAGGGCTACAGTTGACATTCACGGCCCCGGCTATACAATCAGCCCCCGAAGGCAGCCGCTTTGCCTGTGCCGCGTTTTTTTCGCGAAAAAATACAGATATATATGGAGACTTGCATGTCTGATGCCCGCAAGGAACTGCCCAAAGGCTATGAGCCGGAAAATGTGGAAGCGCGCTGGCGCGCCTTCTGGGAAGAGAACAAAAGCTTTTCTCCAAACGCCGAAGCCCTCACCCCACAGGGCGCGTATTCCATCGTCATCCCGCCGCCCAACGTCACGGGCAACCTGCACATGGGCCACGCCCTGAACCTGACCTTGCAGGACGTGCTCTGCCGCCATGCGCGCCAACTCGGCAAACAGGTGCTCTGGGTACCGGGCGAGGACCATGCGGGCATCGCCACCCAGAACGTGGTGGAACGCCGTCTGAAAGAAGAGGGCAAAAGCCGCCACGACCTCGGGCGCGAGGCCTTTATCGAGCGGGTCTGGGCCTGGAAGGAAGAATACGGCGACAATATCCGCCGCCAGATCAAGGCCATGGGCGCGTCCGTGGACTGGAGCCGGGAGCGTTTCACCCTGGATGAAGGGCTTTCCCGCGCGGTGCGTAAGGTTTTCGTGCAGCTCTATAACGAGGGCCTCATCTACAAGGGCCTGTATATCGTCAATTGGTGCAACCGCTGCCACACCGCCCTGGCGGACGATGAGGTGGAGCACGCCCCGCAGAAGACCCGGCTCTGGCTGATCAATTATCCGCTGGAAGACGGCTCCGCCTCCCTGACCATTGCCACTACCCGGCCCGAAACCATGTTTGGCGACAGCGCCGTTGCGGTTCACCCGGAGGATGAACGCTACAAGGCCTTTATTGGCAAAAAAGTGCGCCTGCCCCTGACCGACCGCCTGATTCCGGTCATCGCCGATGCTTATGTGGACAGGGAATTCGGCACCGGCGCGCTGAAGGTCACCCCGGCCCATGACCACAATGACTGGCACCTTGGCCGCAAACACAATCTCGAATGCATTCAGGTCATTGACGATGACGGCAGAATGAACGGCAAGGCGGGTGCTTTTGTTGGTCTGCCCAAGGAAGAGGCCCGGGAAAAAACCGCCGCAGCCCTTGAGGAGCAGGGCTTTCTCAAAGCAACGCAGGACTATGAAAATAGCGTAGGCCACTGTTACCGCTGCCATACAATCGTTGAGCCGCATATGTCCGTGCAGTGGTTTGTCTCTGTAAAGCCTTTGGCCGAAGCTGCCAGAGCAGCCGTGCCTGAAAAAATGCGCATTGTACCGGAAAGCTGGACCAAAACCTACTATAACTGGATGGACGGTATCCGGGATTGGTGCATCAGCCGCCAGATATGGTGGGGCCACCGTATTCCGGCCTGGACCTGCGATTCCTGCGGCAAACTCGTGGTGCAGGAAGAAGCCCCGGATATTTGTCCGCACTGCAAAAGCACAACCCTGACCCAGGACCCGGACGTGCTGGACACCTGGTTTTCCTCCGCGCTCTGGCCCTTTTCCACCATGGGCTGGCCGGACGAAACTTCGGAACTGAAGCGTTTCTACCCTACCAGTGTGCTGGTCACAGCCTTTGACATCCTCTTTTTCTGGGTGGCCCGCATGATGATGATGGGCCTGCATTTCATGAAGGAAGTCCCTTTCCGCGACTGCTACATCCACGCCCTGGTGCGCGATGCGCAGGGCAAAAAGATGTCCAAGTCCACGGGCAATGTGATCAACCCCCTGGATATGATCGACCGCTACGGCACGGACTCCTTGCGCTTCACCCTGACCGCCTTCGCGGCCATGGGCCGGGATATCCGTCTGTCTGAAGAGCGCATAGAGGGCTACCGCCACTTCATGAACAAAATCTGGAACGCCTCCCGCTTTGCCCTCATGAACCTGGACGAGCAGGCCCCGGCTCCCCTGGATCTCGGCGCAGTCAGCGGTCCCCATCATCGCTGGATTCTGCACCGCCTGGAGGCGCTCAAGGCCGAGCAAAAGGCCGCCATTGCCGAATACCGCTTTAACGATGCGGCCCAGACTCTGTATAAATTCGTCTGGAACGAGTTCTGCGACTGGTATCTGGAACTGATCAAGCCGGATATGCAGGCGGGCGGGGCCCGCAAGGCCGCAGCCCAGTATGTGCTCTGGACCGTACTGCGCGAGGCCCTGATTCTCCTGCACCCCATCATCCCCTTCATTACTTCCGAAGTCTGGGCCGCGCTCCCCGGTACGGAGCATGAGTCGAATCTGGCTGCCATGCCTTTCCCGCCCGCGCGTGACACCTCCGCCTATATGGATGACGCCGCGCGCATGGAAATGGTGCAGGCCGCCATTGTGGCCGTGCGCACCATACGCGCCGAACTCAATATCGCACCCTCGCTGAAGCTCGCCCTAATCATCCGCCCGGCGGACGAAGCGGCCAGAGCAGCCATTGAGGAGCAGCGCGAGGCGATCATGGTGCTGGCCCGTCTGGAGAGCCTCATCATTGACGCTTCCGCAGAAGCGCCCAGGGTGTGTGCGAGCGATGTGGCCGGAGGCAATGAAATCATTGTGCCCCTGTCCGGCGCGGTCGACTTCGCTGCCGAAGTGGCCCGCCTTGACAAGGAACTGCTCAAGATGGACAAGGAGCGCGCCATGCTCTCCGGCAAACTGGCGAATGAAAACTATGTGCAAAAAGCCCCGCAGGATGTGGTGGCTCGCGACAGGGCCAGGGTGGCGGAACTTGGCGATGCCGAAAAGAAGCTCCAGGCGCTCAGGGAGCGCTTCCGGCAGGGCCTGCAAGAATAAACGGGGCTTCTTTTTGTGGGGCTCTGCACAGGGCCTGTGCCTGCAGCCCTCCGGACTTCCGCCAGGGGCCTGAGTCCCCAAGACCCGTATTCGCCGGAAAACAGCGCTCTTCGCCGTTTTCCGGCAAAGGGACTGCAAAGGCCCGTTTGGCCTGAACAGAGCTCTCTGTTTTGATTGTTGCCTATGGTTTATACTGTACTTTTTTGCTATTGGAATAACAGCAGTGCACTCATCATCCGATGCCTCTGCTCCGGCAGAGGGCAAAGCCCGGTTTCGCCGCTCTTTCCCTGCCCCGCTCAAACTCGTTCTTGCGCTTTTCGCGGCCCTGGCCGTTAATTGCGCGCCCCTGGATCCCTCGCTTTCGCCGCAGGCGCGGGGGGTACTCGCGACCCTGACGCTTATGGTCATTGTCTGGGTGACTGAGGCCCTGTCTTTTGCCACAAGCGCCTTTTTTTTGATCGTGTCCATGACTCTCTTCACCGCGTTCGCCCCCTGTTCTGATGGAACCGCGCTCGGGACCAAAGCGGCCCTGTCCGCTGCAGTAAACGGCTTTAAGTCCGGCACCTGGTTTCTTGTCGTTGCAGCCCTGTTTTTGGCCGCTGCCATACAAAAGACCGGGCTCGGCACCCGCCTCGTCCTCATGATTCTGGCCAGGGTCGGCGCAAAGCCGCGCAGACTGCGGGCGGGAGTGCTTGCCCTGTGCTTTGTGCTGACCTTTTTCGTCCCCTCGCAAGCGGCGAATGCGGCCCTCATGACAGCCGTATGCATCGGTCTTATGCAGGCCCTGTCCATAGAGCGCCAGAGCAATTTGGCAAAAGGCCTTATGCTGACCGTAGGCTTTGGCTGCCCCATGGCCGGTATGGGCGTGCTCACCTCCGGCGCCCCCGCGGTGCAGACCGCCGACTTGATCCATCAGGCCACCGGGCATCAGATCGCCTGGATGGAATGGCTGCTGTACGGCATGCCCTTTGCCCTGCTGCTGGGCTGTCTTCTCTTCTGGCTGATTGAATGGCGCTTTCCTGTGCCAAAGGAGCATGTAAAGGATTGCGACCAGGCCGTGCGCCGGGAATTGGCCAGTCTGGGGCCGCTTGGCAGCCGGGAGAAAAGGCTGCTCGCAATTTTGTGTTCCACTATTTTTTTATGGAGCACGGGCACAGTACTCCATTCCTTTGATAATACAACCATCGCCCTCATCGGGGCAGCTGCCCTTTTCCTGCCGGGCATAGGCATAGCAAGCTGGGAGGAACTGAAAGATGGGGTAGACTGGGGCGCTTTAATGCTTTTTGGCGGGGCCATATCACTAGGGCAGGCCCTGCTGGCAACGGGCGCAGCCGCCTGGGTGGCAAACGGCACCATCGGCAGGCTGGGCATCGCCCTCTGGCCCCCCCTTGCCCTTATCGGGGCTGTCGGGCTTTCCCTGCTGATGTTTTCCCTGGCCTTTTCCGCCCGGGCCGCTGCCGTGGCCGCGCTCATTCCCGTGGCCATCGGTTTTGCCCAGGCCATCCCCGAATCCACCGGCCTCAATACCTGGGGCTTTTCGCTGCTTATGTACTATGCGGTGCAGTTTGCCGTTATCCTGCCCGTGAATACGCCCATGTCCATGATCGCGTATTCCACGCATACCTTCAGCGCGCGCGAGATGGCCTTGGTAGGCGTTCCCTTTTGCCTTGCGGCGCTTTTGTGCATGGTCCTTCTTTCCTTCACCTACTGGACCTGGATCGGCCTGATCTAGGCCGCATTGCCCCGGCTGAACAAGCGTGATAGGAAAGGCCTTTCCGGAAAATTTTTTGGAGACAGCCTTCATGTTTGATACCCTCTTTGCTTCTCTCCCCGGCGTTGCAGCCGTTGTGCTCGTATTCGGCGGTCTGATTTTTTTTCATGAACTCGGCCATTTTCTTGTGGCTCGTTTTTTCAACATGGGTGTGAAAACCTTTTCGCTCGGTTTTGGCCCGGCCCTTTTTTCGCGTAAAAAAGGCAAAACTCTGTACCAGGTGGCTGCCATCCCCCTTGGAGGCTTTGTCGCTTTGGTGGGTGAAAGCGCGGACGCTGAAATTCCCGATGAATTTACTGCGGAGGAAAGCTTTTCCCTGCGCCCCGCCTGGCAGCGCTTTTGCGTGATTGCAGCGGGTTCGCTCTTCAACCTTCTCCTGGCCTGGCTCATTTGCTGGGGCCTTATGTGGGTCAACGGGCGCACGGTAATCCCCCCGCTGGTGGGGGAAATACTGCCGGACAGCGCGGCTGCCTCCTCCCCCCTGCGCGTTGGCGATCGCATTGTCAGTTTAAATGGCATTGCCGTTTCCCGCTTTGACGACATGCCCCCCATTGTGCAGGCCGGGGCGGGCAAAGAGCTTGCCGTTGTTGCAAGGCAGGCGGATGAAAGTCTGATCAGCTTCAGCCTCAAGCCTACGCAGCTTTCTCAGACCCTCACGGACGGCAGCATTGTGGAAAGCTGGGGCATGGGTATTCGACCCAAAGAGCGGGAACAGCAAACATTCGGTTTTATTGAAGCCGCATGGCAGGGCATGATCGAAGCACGCGATATGGCGGTTTTCACTTGGAAATCGCTCGGGGATCTGCTCTCGCGCCGGGTGGCCTTTGATAACGTTGGCGGTCCCATTCTTATCGCCCAGGTTATTTATAAACAGGCCGACCGCGGCTTGACGGGCCTTTTTATGCTGGCCGCGCTGATCAGCGTCAACCTTGGCGTGCTGAACCTTTTGCCTGTGCCGGTGCTTGACGGCGGGCATCTTATTTTTCTGTTGGTGGAAATGGCAGGCCGCCGTCCCGTTCCGGCGGCGATACAGGAAAAGGCCATGCTGGCGGGACTGTTTTTGCTGATTGCGCTTATGCTGGCCGCTACCTTTAATGACGTGATGCGTATTTTCAGCTGACCATGCTCCCGAATAGCGCACACGCCCCTTATGTACTTGTTTTAAATGCGGCCGAAGGCCTGCTGCAATTTCTTATTGCCCGGCAGGAGGCGGACGGGGCCTTTACCCGGCTTTGCATGCAGGCCTGGCACGCGCCTTCGCAAGGGGCGGAATTGCTCGCCCCTGCCCTTGACGAGGCCTGCAAGCGTCTTGGTATCCCCTTGCGAGACATAGGGCGTATCGCTGTTGTACGCGGGCCCGGCAGCTTCACGGGTTTGCGTCTTGTGCTGGCTACTGCTGCCGGTTTGGCCAGGGCCACCCGAGCCCTGCTTGCCGGGCTGGACTATTTGCCCCTGCTCGCCTTAAGCGCGTTGCAAAGCCTGCCGGAGACAGCAGTGCCTGCCTCCCTTGCACCCGCCCCGCCCCGAAGACTCTGGACCCTCACGCACGCGCGCCGGGATCTGATCCATGCGCAGGCCTTTGAGGACGATCGTCCACTGTCTGAAATTTTCGTCTGTACCCCGCTTGAAGCAGCCGGGCGCATCGCCTTCTCCGCCCATGAATGCCAAAAGGCCTGCGCGCAGCCTCCCTTGCTGCTCGGCAGCGGACTGCGCCGGAACAGCGAGGCCCTTGCAAAGGCGCTGCAAGCGGAGATGGCAAAGTATCCGGATGCGCCGCCGTGCGCGCCGCTCCCCCCCCTCTTTGACCACCCTTGCGCCGAGGCCCTGCTGCTGGCTGCGGCGAGCGCTGTCTATTCCAGGCAGGATATCACGCCGCTTTACGTGCGCCCCCCTGATGCCGCGGATAATCTGGAAGGCATCGCGGCCTCCCTGGGCCTTGACCCGGAAGCGGCGAAAAAACGCTTTGCGGAGCTGACGGAGGGCACTTCAAACCCGCCAGAGGGGCTTGTTTCACAAAGCTAAAAGGCGTATGCTTGAAAGCTGTTGCATCTTTTTCCCCTGATTCGCCAGTACCCCACGGAGGCCCGCATGCTTGTACAGGAGTGGATGACCAAAGAGGTTCTGACTATCACGCCGGAAACCTCGATGATGAAAGCCTCGCGCCTGATGAAGGATAAAAAGATCCGCCGTCTGCCCGTGGTGGACGAAGAAATGCGCGTCATCGGCATTGTTTCCGACCGCGATATCAAGGACGCCTCCCCTTCCAAGGCCACTACTCTTGATATGCATGAGCTTTACTACCTGCTTTCGGAACTGAAAATCAAAGACATCATGACCAGGTCGCCCATATGCGCCGAGGCGGACGATTCCGTGGAAGGCGTGGCCCTGGTGATGATGGAGCATGGTTTCGGCGGCATGCCGGTTGTGGACAAAGCCCAGAAGCTTATAGGCATTATTACGGAAAGCGATATATTCCGCGTTCTGGTTTCCATTACCGGCGTAAGCTGCGGCGGCATTCAGATGGCCTTTGAGTTGCCCTCCGAGCGGGGCACCATGCGTCAGGTGCTGGACGCCCTGCGCGAGCGCAAAGCCTCCATTATTTCGGTGCTTACCTCGCAGGAGTCAGAAGACGCCCCCACCCGGCGGGTATACATTCGCCTGCGCCCCATGCCCGAAGAGCAGTACGCCGCCCTGATTGAAGCCATGCGGGCCGAATTCCCCGCTTTTTTATATTGGGAAAAACCCTTGCGAAAACAGTGAAACGCGCCTTTTTCTTCCGTTTCACCTTAGGGGCGCAAAGATAAAGCCTGATAAAAAAAGGCCCGGCGGCAGCTTGTATTTTTTGGCGACTTAGGATAAGGATCAAAACGTTGATTATAAAATGATGGCCGCTTACAGAGTGGTCGCGCGTGTAAAATCGGGCAGCCGCCCAAGTCCGGTTTATGACGATTATTGTGCACCATAGAACTGTCCAAGGAGGACACACATGGCTGAAGTTAGCTATAAGGGTAAATCCTTTGAGGTTGATGAAGACGGCTTCCTGCTCCGCTTTGACGACTGGAGCCCCGAGTGGATGGAATATGTGAAGGACTCGGAAGGCATTACCGACATCACCCCTGACCACCAGAAAGTGCTCGACTTCCTGCAGGACTACTACAAGAAGAACGGCATCGCCCCGATGGTGCGCATTCTGTCCAAAAACACCGGTTACAAGCTGAAGGAAGTTTACGAACTCTTCCCCTCCGGTCCCGGCAAAGGTGCCTGTAAAATGGCCGGCCTGCCCAAGCCCACCGGTTGCGTGTAGACGACAATTTGCCCGATACCAAAAAGCGCCCCTTACGGGGCGCTTTTTGATGGAGCTGTTTTTTTATGATACAAGCCTCTCTCCTCCTTTCTGCCGTTCTGTCCAGGCAGGCCCTGACTGCCGCGCTTGCCCCTTTGCGCGCTCAAGGCAGGCGCATTGTCTTTACCAACGGCTGCTTTGATCTGATCCACCCAGGGCATGTGGACCTGCTGATGCGGGCGCGGGCAGAGGGTGACCTCCTGGTAGTGGGGCTGAACAGCGATGATTCCGTCCGCAGGCTGTGCAAGGGGCCGGAGCGGCCGCTCAATCCCTTTGCCGCGCGCGCCTTTGTTCTGGCTCACCTGGCTTCGGTGGATTTTGTCTCGGAATTTGACGAAGACAGCCCCCTTGAGCTTATCAAAGCGGTGCGCCCCCATGTGCTGATCAAAGGAGGCGACTGGCCCCTGGAACGCATTGTGGGCCGCGACATTGTTGAACAAGACGGCGGGCGCACCCTTTCCCTCCCCCTGCTTCCCGGCTTTTCAACCACTGCGCTGGTTGAAAAAATCCGTACGAGCGGAGCGTAAATCCACTCCCTTCGCTTGCTTTTTTCCCCGTAGTTCGGCAATGCTGTTGGCATGCAGGCAGTACCTTCCGAACAAGACGCCGGGCAAGAGCCGCAGGCCCCGCAAGGCCACAAGGACCCCGGCGATTCTCTGAAAAAGCGCTTTATCGTCAAACTGGGCTCCAATATCGCCTCCATCCCCCTCTATCTGGCGATGGAGGCTATTTTGCCCAGGGCGCTTGGTCCTGAGGGCTATGGCAATTTTTCCTTTGTGACCGCTTTTTTTCAGCAGGTCACCGGCTTTCTCGACATGGGCTCGTCCACCTGTTTTTACACCGTACAGTCACGCCGCCAGGATGACTTCGGCCTGGTCGCCTTTTATTCCCGCATCTGCCTCCTCATTTTGCTGCTTTGTCTGCTGCTGGCGCTGGCCATCCTCTATCTGCCGGGCGCAGGCGCAATGCTCATGCCTGGTGTGCCCGCGTACCTGGCCCTGTGGGGTGCCTTTCTGGCCTTTCTCTACTGGTATTTCCGCGTGGCCAGGGGCATGACCGATGCCCTGGGACTGACCACCAGTAGCGAACTTATCCGCACCGTGCTTAATCTTGTCGCCATGGCGCTTCTGGTGGGCCTGTACTGTGCCGGCCTCCTGGATATGACCCTGCTCTTCTGCCATCAATACACGCTGTATATTCTTTCCTGCCTGGGCTTTTTCTGGTGCCTGCGAAGGGCCTGGCCGGGCTTCAGCTTTCGCCTCAGCAAAGAGCAAAGCCGCGCCTATGGCAAGGAGTTCTCCGCCTATTGTTTCCCCCTCTTCACCCTGGCCCTTTTTTCCGTGCTCTTTCTGGCCGGAGAGCGCTGGCTGCTGCAATATTTTGACGGCAGCACGGCCCAGGGCTTTTTTTCTCTATCGCAGAAAATCGGCATGGCCTGCTTCATGTTCACCATAGCCATGACCCCCTTGATTATGCGCGAGTTCTCTCTGGCCCACGCCCAAAAGGATGTGAAGCGTATGGCCGCGCTTTTCGACAAGCACGGCCCCATGCTCTATACGGTGGCTGCGTATTTTTCCTGCTTTGCCGTGGTGGAAGCGGAAGCGGTGGTGCGCATTCTCGGCGGCGAAAAGTTTGCCGAAGCCGTGCTGCCTGTGCAGATTATGGCCTTTTACCCCATGCACCAGTCTTACGGGCAGGTCACGGCCTCGATCTTTTACGCCACAGGCGATACCAAAGCCCTGCGCAACAACTCTGTCGCCGCGCTGTTCGTGGGTATTATCGCGGCCTGGTTCATGCTGGCCCCTGCCTCCATGCTGGGCCTGAATCTGGGCGCGGTCGGCCTGGCCATCAAAACAGTGGGGGTGCAGTTTCTCTTCGTCAACATTTTGCTGATGCTTGCTCGCAAAGTTATGCCCCTGAATTTTTGGGGGAACCTTGCGCACCAGCTTTTCTGCCCTCTGGTCTTTATCGCCGGGGCGCTCCTTGGCGGCCTGATCGCGCAGGCTTTGGGGCTGGCCGGTTTTCCGCGTCTTTTTGCCGTTGCTGCCAGCTATTCCCTGTTCTGTGCGCTCTCGATTCTTGCCGTGCCCTGGCTGGCTGGACTTGCCCGGGCGGATGTGCGCTATATCGGGATGAAATTGCTGGCTGCCGTTCCGGGGTTTAGCGCTAAAAAACTATAGAGCGCTCCGCTGGCGGCTGTTCCCTGTGCAAAAGACATTGCTTTGTCTGGGGGAGCGCTGCACGGCTGCTTTCCTCTGCTGCGATGTGGAGCACAACCGGCAGGCGCTCGGGCCAGAGCTTTGTTTCTTCACCCGGCTTTACAAGCAGGGTGCATTCGGGGAGCGCGCCCAGGGCCTGACATGCGGCAGCGAGGGCGGCAGCCCTGTCCTGTCCGGCGGTGTGCAGGCGCGCAGTCAGAGCCAGGGCCAGACAGCGTTTTTCCCGTCCTTGTTCCGTCCAGTTGTGCAGGGTTGCTGTATACTGCCGCACAAAAGGC
>DBDO01000198.1 GCA_002293605.1 Desulfovibrionaceae bacterium UBA930 | reverse complement strand
CGGGCCTTTCGCAGGGAGATCATCGCCCGCCTTTCCGCCCTGCTGCCCGCCGAATGCATTGAAAGCCGGCTTGGCGCGCAGGTGGAAAACGCAACCGACGCAACCGACCTGCGCCTGGAATTGCCTTTGCTGGTCGTCTCCCCCTATACGGATGAGCAAGTCAGCGCGGTGATCAAACTGGCGGATGAAATGCAGTTTGCGCTTATCCCTCGCGGCAGCGGCACCGGCATGACAGGCGGGGCCATTCCGGCGCGCAAGCGCACGGTGATTCTCTCGCTTTCCCGCCTGAGCAAAATCGGTCCTGTTGATCCGCACAATAAAAGCATCACCCTGCAAGCCGGGGTGATTACCGTGGACGCCGCCCTTGAGGCCGCGCGGCACGGCTTTTTGTTCAGTGTGGACCCGGCCTCCAAAGCGGCCTCCAGCATTGGCGGCAACATTGCCGAAAACGCGGGCGGGCCTTTGTGCTTTGAATACGGCACCACCATCGACAATCTGCTCTCCTACCGCATGGTCACGCCTGATGGCGAAATCATCGAGGTGCTGCGAAAGGATCACCCCCGGCATAAAATATTGCCTGATGAAACTGCCGTCTTTGAGGTGCGAAGCGCCTCCGGCGAGCTGCAAAGGCTTATCTCCCTGAAAGGGACCGATATCCGCGCCCCCGGCCTTGGCAAGGATGTGACCAACAAGGCCCTGTCCGGCCTGCCCGGCATACAGAAGGAGGGCACGGACGGGGTCATTACCAGCGGCGTCTTTATTTTGCATGAAAAGCTCGCCAAAAGTCGGGTGATGGTGCTGGAATTTTTTGGCCGCAGCATGGAAAACTGCATGCTGGTGGTCAACGATATCGTGGCCCTGCGCAACGATATCCGCCGCCGTGGCGATCTGGTAAAGATTTCGGCCATGGAGGAGTTCAACGCCAAGTACGTGCAGGCCGTCAACTACCGGAAAAAATCCTCGCTCTATGAGGGGGACCCCATTTCCGTGCTGGTGCTGCAACTGGACGGCAACGACGAGCCCGCGCTGGATGAGGCGGTTCGTCATGTGGTCACCATCTGCGGTTCTTACGACGGCGTGGACGCCTTTGTGGCCAGGGACGAAAAAGAGGGCGAGCTGTTCTGGGAGGACAGGCACCGGCTCTCGGCCATAGCCAGGCGCACTTCGGGCTTCAAGATGAATGAGGACGTGGTTATTCCCATGCAGGCCATTCCCGAATTTGCCCTGTACCTGGAAGCCCTGAACCTGGAATACATGGCCAGGGGCTACAGGGAGGCCCTGCGCAAGGCCGAGGCCCTGCCCGATCTGCCGGAAGAGGACAGCCGCCTTAGCGAAGAACTGGCCTATGTCGCGGCCGTCATCAAGGGAGAAATTCCCGCTTCCGATCTCTCGGACCAGGAACTGCGCATGCGCTCCCGACTCTTTTTCCGGGCCTTTGCGGAGAGCTTTCCCGCGCTTGCCCAGCGTCTTCTGGCTATCGAAGAAGAATTCGCCGATACCGTGATCTGCGTGGCCAGCCATATGCACGCCGGAGACGGCAACTGCCACGTGAACATTCCCGTGCATTCCAGCAATCCCGGCATGCTGGCCAATGCGGAAAAAGCCGCGCACAAGGTTATGGCCAAGGCCCAGGAACTGGGCGGAGAAGTCACGGGCGAACACGGCATAGGGATTACCAAGATAGCCTTTCTCACGGACAAAAAGCTGGAGGATTTTCGCGAGTTCAAACAGCTCGTGGACCCGCGCAATATCTTCAACCCGGCCAAGCTCACCCAGCGCGAGCTGCCTGTTGCGCCCTTCACCTTTTCCTTCAACCGCCTGATTGAAGACATCCGGCAGAGCGGTCTGGCCGACAAAGAGCGACTCATCTCGCTCCTGCTCAACGTGCAGGTCTGCACGCGCTGCGGCAAATGCCGCCAACACTGCCCCATGCACTACCCGGAGCGGGGGCTTTTGTTCCACCCGCGCAATAAAAATATCACCCTGGGCGCGCTTGTCGAGGCCATTTACTACTCGCAGGTGAACCTTGGCAAACCGGAAGCCTCCCTGCTGGCCGAACTCAGACAGCTTGTGGAGCACTGCACCGGCTGCGGCAAATGCATGGCCGTATGCCCGGTCAAAATAGCCTCGCCGGAAGTGGCCTTTACCTTGCGCGGCTATCTGGAAGAGGAAGGCGCGGGCGGCCACCCGCTTAAATCCGCAGCCCTTGAATTCGTGGCCCAGGACCCGGCCAGGCGCGTGCCTGCGGCGGCCAAGCTGGCCTCGCTCGGTCAGGGCGTGCAAAATAAACTCCTGCCTCTGGTACCGATCGCTGTCCGCAAAAAAATCGCAAACCCCCTCTTTTCCGGACCCGGACCGCGCACCGGCTACCGCAATCTTTATGAAAGCCTGAACCTGGAAAAGGGCTCCTTTTTCGCGCCCGCGGGCGAGGCGCGCGGTACAGTGCTGTACTTTCCCGGCTGCGGAGGGAGCGTTTTCTACCGCAATATCGGCCTTGCGGGCCTGACGCTCGCCCTGTCCGCAGGTTATGCCGTGCTGCTGCCCGAGCAGCACCTGTGCTGCGGCTATCCGCTCTTGGCCGCAGGAGAACACGAAGCCTTTGCCGTCAACCAGGACCGCAATGTGACCCACCTGCGCGCCCTGGCCCAGAAGGCCGCAAGCCTCGGCCATCCTGTCAGCCATGTGCTCACGGCCTGCGGCTCCTGCCGCGATGGCATGGAGCGCCACTTTATCCCCGAGATCTTCCCCAAAGTGGGGGGAAGCTCCGTGCAGGTGCGCGACATGGCCGACTTTTTATTTACCGCCGCGCATGGCGATTTTTTGAAAAAGTCCGCTCCCGGCGGAATCGGAGAAGTAAAGCGCCTGCTCTACCACGCGCCCTGCCACGCCGAATCGCCCGGCGTGCACAAGGCCAAGGCAGCCGGACTCTACGCCCGCGCCCTGGCCGACACAATCGGAGTCCAGGTTGCGGTCAGCCCCGGCTGCTGCGGGGAATCCGGCATGGGGGCCATGACCTCTCCCCTTATCTACAATAAAATCAGGGCCAAAAAAGCAGAGACCCTGGAGGGGGAACTCGCCGGGCTTGCCCCTGACGCGCCCCTTGTCGTCTCCTGCCCTTCCTGCAAGATCGGCATCACGCGCATCCTCATGGGCAAAAAAGACAAGCGCCGGGTGCTGCACACCCTCGAATACCTTGCCGAACGCCTGGAAGGACCGCGCTGGAGCCGCAAGTTCAAAAAGTTGCTGCGCTCCTATGTGATTCAAGGCGACCTGCGTAAGGTCGATATGGCGGCCCTGGCCTCGGTCCAGCTCAGTGAGGCCGAAGCTGCGGACGAAGACGCATAGCTCTTTTTCAGGGGCTCTGCCCCACAAAAAGATCGGAAAATCACGGGTGGAGCTATCGCCATGAAATTCCTTGCCATTGACTACGGCCTGAAGCGCACCGGCATCGCGCTTTCCGATCCGGGCGGGTGTTTCGCCTTTCCGCGCTCTCTTATTCTCATGCGCGGCAAGGACGCCTTTTTCGCCGAACTGCTGGCCCTGGCGGAAGCCGAGGCAGTGCAGGCCTTTGTTGTCGGTTTGCCGCTGCGGGAAAACGGCGAAGAGAGCGAAAGCACCCGCCGGGCGCGCAACATGGCCGCCCGCCTGAAACGGCGCACCGCCCTGCCCGTCTACTTCATGCCGGAAAACCTCAGCTCGCATGAGGCGGAAACCCGCTTGCGCGAAGCGGGAAAAAGCGGCAAGAAGATGCTGGAGCGCCTGGATCAGGCGGCGGCGGCAACGATTCTGGAATCCTTTCTCGCTGTGCCGGAGGAGCGCCGCATTCTGGCTTAATGGGGATAAGGCTGTATGAAAAAGCGAATACTGCGCCTTGTGGGCTTGGTCTTTCTGGCACTTGTGCTGGCGCTCGGCTTCCTT
>DBDO01000045.1:998-8817 GCA_002293605.1 Desulfovibrionaceae bacterium UBA930 | reverse complement strand
AGAGCCCTCTGGACTCCCGCAAGGAGCCCGAGGCTCCTTGAGCTCCATTTCGAAAAGCGGCTGCGCTGCTTTTCGGGAGCATACACAGCTCTGAAACTATCATGAGAATAGCATGCTGCATGCGCGAAACATCATAAAACACTACCCAGGCGCGGACAGGCCCGCAGTGAACGCGCTCGACCTGGACCTTGCCGAAGGCGAATTTTTAAGCATTCTCGGCAAATCCGGCTCCGGCAAATCAACCCTGCTCGGCGTTCTGTCCTCTCTGGTGCTGCCGGATGCAGGCCAGGTCATCTACAAGGGCCTGGATATCTGTTCCTGTTCGGAAAAAGAGCGCAACCACCTGCGCGCAACGGAATTCGCCGTGGTTTTTCAGCAGCACCACCTTATGCCCTATCTCACGGCCTTGGAAAACGTACTGCTGCCTTTCATGGGCGGGCTCACCCCAATACGGGCCGAAGAGCGGCGCAAGGCCGGGGCTCTGCTGGAACGGGTCGGCCTTGGCGGCAAAGAACGCTCCCTGCCCGGAAAACTTTCCGGCGGCGAACAGCAGCGCGTGGCCATTGCCCGCGCCCTGGCAAAAAACGCACAGGTGATCTTTGCGGACGAACCCACCGGCAGTCTGGACAGCGCTACGGGCGGCGCGATTATGGAGCTGCTGCGCGAACTCAACCGGGAGGGCGTAAGCATCGTCATGGTGACCCATAATCCGGGCTACGCCGAACAAAGCCACAGAGTGCTTACTATGACTGATGGGCGTTTTTAGCGAGTCTCGGCGCAGCCCTTGCCCTCCCGCCTACTTCAACTCATCTATGACGGCGTTCAGTTCCTGCGCCATCTGGGAAAGTTCCTGCACGGCGGACGAAGACTGCATCATGCCTTCGGTGGTTTCGCCCACAATACGGTTGATCTCGTCAATGGCCCGGTTGATTTCCTCCGAAGTGGCGCTCTGCTCTTCGGCTGCCGTGGCTATGGAAGCCACTACCGAGGAGTTGGCCGTGGCCAGTTGCACGATTTCGGAAAGGGCCTGGGCCGAGGAATCGGCCAGGGTCGCGGCCTGTTCCACATTGGAAACGGTTTCGCCAACCTCTTCGATATTTATGCGCGCGGAGTGCTGCACGGCATTGATGCTGGCACCCACCTCCTGGGTGGCCTGCATGGTCTTTTCCGCGAGCTTGCGCACCTCATCGGCAACCACGGCAAAACCGCGCCCGGCCTCACCGGCCCGGGCCGCCTCAATGGCCGCGTTCAAGGCCAGCAGGTTGGTTTGGTCCGCGATATCGGAGATCACGTTCATCACGCCGCCGATATTTTCGGCCTGCTTGCCAAGGTCTTCCATGCTGTTGCGAAGCTTCTGGCTCAGGGCATTGACCTGATTGATCACACTGGTGACCTGCTGCACAAGACCCGCGCCCGCTTCGGCCCTTTGCCGGGTATCATCGCTTTGCTCCGAGGCCTGGCCTGCGTTGCGGGCCACTTCAAGCACGGTGGAATTCATTTCGGTCATGGCGCTGGCCGTGGATTCCACGCGGTCCCGCTGCATTTCCGCGCCGCGCGAAACCTGCTCCACCTGGGCGGACAGCTCTTCCGATGCGGCGGCCACGCGGTTGGAAATGGCGGCCGCCTGTTCGGCCACCCTGGTAATCATGCGCTGATGCTGCTTGCTTTCCGTCATATCAGTGCAGATTTCCATAAAGCCCTGGGCGTTCCCTTCCCTGTCGCGCAAGGGAATGGCCGCGACCTGGAGTTCCAGATCCATACCTGTGGAGGGATGAATCTGCACTTCGCCGGAGGTGGGCTGATTGTCCCGCAGCACGGTGTTGGCAAGGCAGGCGTCCGTATGACAGGCACCGGTCTTCATGCAATCGCCGCAGCTCTGGCCCTTTTGATCGCCGCCGAGCACCTTTTGGGTGACGAGGTTTGAATACACGATCTTCTTGTCGGCATTGGCGGTAAAGATGGCAAGGGGTATTGCGTCCAGGGCGCTGGTATAGGCATCGCAGATCATATTGACGCTTGCGGCCAGGGTCTGGAAAGAACCGGAGAAGGAGGAAGGATCGAGCCTGGTTCTGTAGTCGCCGACAAAAATTTTGTCGGCATCGCTCTGCATTGCGTCCGTGAGCCGTTCCAGAGTCTGCGGAATATGCCGCAGGGCTTCCACGGTCTGACCGACCTCCCCTTTTTCACGGCTGTTCATGCGGGCCTGGAAATCGCCCGTGGCAATGGCCTCGGCAAAAGAACCCATGTTGCGCAGCACCCGGACCAGACCGAAAATGATATAAAGGGCCAGCAGCAGGCCGACAAGCAGGCCCGCGATTCCCACCACGATCATCAGCTTCTGGGTGAGCGAGTTTTTCTCCAGCATGCCGCTGCCCAGCGCGCGCATGGTGCCATCGATCTCCGAATTCAGTTCATGCGCGGTCTTGAGTATGGCGCTTTCCGCCTCCTGCATTCCGGCCAGCGCGGCTGTCATGGTCTGGCCGCTCTGGCGCATGGCCGCGACTTCCCTTTCAAGCACTTCCAGGCTGCCTGTTATTTCCGCAAAGAGACGTTTTCCTCCTTCGGTTTGCAGGGTTCCGCCCAATTCCGCAAGCAGGGCATGCATATTTTTAATCCGCTCGAGCGCCCTGTCCCCTTCCGCCGGGTCACCGTTCGCGGATAGCCTGTTCAGGGCGGTCAGGCAACGGGCAAACTCGGCCCAGATCTTGCCCAGGGCATGAAGGGCAGGAACATTGGATATGGCGTTGGCAGCATCGTTCAGCTTGCCCAGCCTCTCCATCATATCCAGGTAGGCCTTGTTGACCACGCCAAAACGGTTTTGTAGATCGATCACGCTGTCGCGCACGCTCTCTATCCCCTGTTTCAGGGGTTGGGCCTGCACCTGCAAGGCCTTGAAGCCTACTTTACGCGATTCCAGCACCGCCTCTTTTTCCCCTGATTCGGCAAAGGATTGAAGGCGCGCTATTTGCTGCAGGGCCGCATCAACAAGCTTTGCGTCACGTGAGTGCAAGAAGGCATACGCGTCACCTGTAGCTGCCTGCACATCGGAGAGTATGTCGCTTGCGGCCACATTAAGGTTGGCGTTGCGCCGAAAGGTGACAAAGGAATCCGACATGCCCTGTATCTGGATGTAGCCGAACAAAACCGCTCCCACGAGCAGCAAAATCATGATGACAAAACCGGAGATAATCTTGAATTTAGTCGTCATTACATCTTCCCCGAAGTTCCAAAATTGGTGTGCCTCGCAAAAGCGATGCCCTGTACGCATATTGCACTATAGTTGATTCTATATGCTGTCATGCGCTAAAAAAAGGAAGCTGTCAAGGAAGCATGCAAAAAAGCCTTGTCTCACATGGGGGAAAGGCTCCCCCTGTCAACAAGCCTCACTCCCCCCAGGAGGCGAAAAAGAAGGTCAGCCGCTGCCGGTTCAACTGGGCGGTTTTTTTCAGCAGCCCGCTCAGGTGAAAGCGCACTGTCCGCTCGCTGATCCCCATTGCCTGCGCCATCTGGAGCGTACCCTGATCGTGCGCAAGATAGCCGAGCAGTTCAGCCTCTCTTCGGGTCAGGCCAAAGGCAGCGGCAAAGGAGGCGATTTTTTTCGCCTCCCCCCCGTTCTCCCGGCTCTGACCGTTCTCCTGCGGCCCTGCCCGTTCCAGACATCCTTGCGAAGCGCCCGAGCCGTCCGGCCCATCCGAAAGATCCGGAGCAGCAAAGCCCGCCCCATGCCCAGGGTTGCCCGTTACAAAGGCAAAGCCCGGCTCCCTGGGCTCAAAACGCCCCTGCGAACACAGGGCGAAAGCGCCGAGGCAGAAGAGCGCGCCGCCCGAGAGCGCAAGCACCTCCCCCAGAGAACCGGCGCGCCCGAGCGGCGGACCTAAAAACTGGAAGAGGTGCAGCGCATGGCACAGGCTCCCCAGAGGCAGAACCAGGGGAGAAATCCGCACAAGGCCGTCCGGCTCGCTGCGGACCGCAAGACGGGCCGCGCAGATCATTAAAATCAACAGCAAGCCCTGCCGGAGCACAATCAGGCAGGCATAGGGCGGTTCTGCGCCGATATTGCCGAAAAGCGCGGCCAGGGGCACGCCCGAAACAGCCAGAAGCAGAAAAGCGTGCAGCGTATACTGGGTCCTGCGCCGCACGCGCTCATCACCGCTTAAGGTGGCGTCAAGCAGGGTACCGATTGCAGGCGCGGTGCCTACCAGCAGGGCGGGCAGCAGCACGGAGAGCAGCAGGGGCAAGAGGCCCGGCAGCATGAGCCGGGGCATGAACCTGGGGTAAAAGGCCTGCGAGAACGCGCCGTAAATCATAAAGAACAGCGCCGCCGCCCCAACGAGCCAGAGCAGCGCCGCGCCGCGCCGCAAAGCTGACTCAGGAATGCAGGGTAGAACGCGGGGGGCAAAGGAGCCAGACAAAACGGGGCCTTCCTCCGGAGCCGAACACTTCGCCCGCTCTGCGGCCTGCGAGGCGGCAAGGTAAAAGCTCTTGCGCCGCTCTGTCGCGGCCCGGAAAAAGACCAGAGGGAGCAAAAGCATGCAGATGCCCGCCGCAGCGCTGATATAGCGCGCTGCGGAAAGCGCAAAGGGGGAGCCTTCGGCCAGACTGAGCAGGGGCAGCATGCAAAGCCAGACCAACTCCCCGGCCGCGATGCCGAGTCCGAAGCCAAAGCCCTGGCGTTCCAGCCGCACCCCATCGAAAAAAAGGAGCAGGCCCAGGGGCCACAACAGGCCCAGGGCCGTTTGGGGCAGCAGGGCCCAGGGGCTGTACGGCCACAGGTTCTGCGCCGCAAGGGCGAGAAAGGGCAGGGGCAGGGCGAGCAGGGCAAGGGCCGGAGAAAGCGGGGCCCTGCCCTGCCGGGCCTGCAAAATCGCATAGGCGATAAAGCCGGAAACAATGACAAAGAGGAAATAGATACAAGTCAGCGCCTTCCCGGCCTCATCGTAGTCCAGGCGCAAGGCCGCTGCCGCGATGTTGAGATTGCGGGCACAGTAGTACAGCGCCATGCCAAGGACGGGAAAAAGTCTGCTGTCGTTCTGCATACTTAAGGTCACGCTTTGCCTGAGGCCTCGCGTCTTGTTTGTGGCGCACTCTAGCCCAGAACGAAAGGGTATTGCAAGGTAAGAAAAAACATCAGGGACAGAGCGGCCTGCGTCATTTTTTCTCGACCTTTGCCCTCAAGTTTGGCATTCTTGAGAATATTTTCCCCTTTTTTATCCCCTGTCCGGCGGTTTCGACAAAATTTTACTGAAAAGGTGAAGGTAAACGAGGCAGAGACTGTAATCAGGCCGAGGTATCGTATGGATTTTTTTTCCCCTGCCGTAATCACCCTGCTTGTGCTCGCGGTAATGGCCGTTTTATTTATCACCGAAGCCATTCCCCTGGCCGTCACAGCCATGTCGGGCGCTCTTGCGCTCGGAATTTTCGGCGTCATCACCCCGGCCCAGGTCTTTTCCGGCCTGTCAAACTCCACAGTTGTGCTGTTCGCGGGCATGTTCGTGATCGGTTCGGCCATGTTCCATACGGGCCTTGCCCAGAAAATAGGCACCAGCACGGTGCGGGCCTTTGGCACCGGTGAAAAGGGCCTGCTCCTCGGCGTCATGCTCATCGCTGCGGCCCTGTCGTCCGTTTCTTCCAATACCGGCACCACAGCGGCGCTCATGCCCGTGATCATCGGCATCTGCGCGGCAGCGAAAAGCTCGGCCTCCCGCCAGCTCATGCCCCTGGCCTTTGCGGCCAGCGCGGGCGGCACCATAACCCTGGTGGGCACCCCGCCCAACATCATAGGCAACGCCGCCCTGAACGCAAGCGGCCTTCAGCCCTTCGGCTTTTTCGAATTCGCCAAAATCGGCATTCCGGTCAGCCTTGTGGCTATCGCCTATATTATGCTTGTGGGCAGGCATCTTTTGCCCAAAGAAGGAGTGCGCACGGAAGAAGCCCTGGAAGAAGCCGCGCAGCATGCGAAAGAAGCCGCAGCCGAAAGCGGCAGCCCCCGGAAAATGGCCCTGACCGGGGCCACCCTTATTGCCGTGGTCTGCCTGATGGCCCTGGACATCAAACACTTTCCCCTGGAAATGGCCGCGGTCAGCGGGGCCGTGTTTCTGGTTCTCACGGGCTGCATTTCAGAACAAAAGGCCTACCGGGGCATTGACTGGGTGACCATCTTTCTCTTTGCGGGCATGATGCCCGTGGCCACGGCCCTGGATAACAGCGGGGCGGGTAAAATCATCGCGGATCAGGTGATCTCGCTCATGGGCGATGCCCCCTCCCCCCAGCTTCTGTGCATTGTCCTCTTTATGCTGTCCGCAGCCCTGACCCAGTTCATGTCCAATACCGCCTCCGCCGCCCTGCTCTGCCCGCTCGGCATATCCATCGCCGCAGGCATAGGCGTTTCCCCCCAGGCCGTGATCATGTCCATCTGCATAGCGGCCTCCTGCGCCTTTGCCACCCCTGTGGGCACCCCGCCCAACACCCTGGTGCTTGGCGCGGGCAAGTACCGCTTTATGGATTACGTCAAGGTGGGCGTACCCCTCGTCATACTTGAACTGATCGTCTGCGCGGTCCTGATACCACTGTTGTGGCCTTTTTAAGACCTTTTCCAAGGAAATCGCCGCCTGCCCAACGCGCATGAAACACCTGCACATACAGCATCTCGCCCACCTTGATAATCTCGAATATTTGACTCTTGCCCTGTGCAGTGCTATCTGTTTTCCAGATAATGCAAAAAAGAGAGCCTCGGCTATGATTGTGAGTTTTGCCTGTGAACGCACCGAAGAGCTTTTTCACACGGGCAAAATCCGGCATTTTCAGGCTATCGCCAAAGTCGCCCTGCGTAAACTCGATCAACTGCACATTGCGGGAGATCTTTCGGATTTGGCTGTGCCGCCTGGGAATAGGCTTGAAGCCTTATCGGGCGACAAAAAGGGACAGCATAGCATCCGTATCAACGACCAATGGCGGCTGTGTTTTGTGTGGCATGACGGCCACGCAACGCAAGTTGCCATTGTGGACTATCACTAGGAGGACGCCATGCGGCCCATAGAACGCATTTTTACTCACCCCGGAGAAATGTTGCGGGAAGAATTCATGCTGCCCATGCAACTTTCCGCCAATGCCCTTGCCGCTGGGATCAGTGTGCCGCTTTCCCGGATTCTGGATATTCTCCACGAGCGGCGCGGCATCTCCGCTGATACGGCCGCGCGTTTGGCAAAATTTTTCGGAACGAGCGAACGCTTTTGGACGAATCTTCAGGCTGAGTATGATCTTTCTCTGATACACCTGAAAAAGAAAGCAGACTTGGAGCGGATCGTCCCGCATGGCAGCGCAGCCCCGGCTGTTGACGCTGCACGCGGATGATTGCGCCTGACCCCACAAAAAAGCCCGCGATCTCAGCGGGCTTTTTATGTAAACAGCGCAGAAAATTATTGTTGTAAGCTTGATCCGTTCGTAATGGCGTGATGGCCGCTCACAGCCAAGGGTTAAGCATCATAACTCCGGTGGGCTGGAAGTCTTTTGTGTTGCGCGTTACCACTGTCAGACCATGGGCAAGGGCGGTGGCGGCAATCAGGGCGTCTCTGTCTGGTCGGCGATCAGGCACATGCAATTCAGCGCATCGGAGTGCCACTGAAAGATCAACAGGAAGAACACGTTCAGCAAAGCCTGGAATCACCTGTCTGGAAAGCCAAAGGCTGAAAATCTTGGCTTGGGACATATCTTTGCGCTGCAAGGAAAGTATGCCCAAGCGAATTTCCAGAATAGACACAACGGAGATATACATGAACTGAAGGTCAGTTCGCTCGACCCAGGCAACGACACGGGCATCCGC
>DBDO01000045.1:0-918 GCA_002293605.1 Desulfovibrionaceae bacterium UBA930 | reverse complement strand
TCGGGGCAGGCCAGCATTTCAGCAAGAGTACGTCTCGGCCCGGCTAATTTCCTGTATTCTTCGATAGTCAGTAAAACGTGAGCGGGCTCGCCCCGAACAGTGATAAAAACCGGGCCGTTCAGCGCTGCTTGTTTCGCCCAGCCCGCGTTTTGATTAAATTCACGGCTGGTCATAGTAATCATGGGCATCCTCCATTTGTAGAAACATATCTACATCAGAAGGCTCTGTCAAGCCTTCCTTCCATTCCACCCAAGGCAGCTCAGAAAGCAGCCCATTGTTCCGGCTCTTCTTGATCCTGCTGTTGCGCCTCGATATTTGCAGCTTGGCGCAAGTGCTGTACGCGGATAATGCGCAAAAGCCCGCGATTTCTCAGCGGGCTTTTTATGCAAACAGTGCAGGAAATTATTTTTATCTGGAATTGGAATTAAAACTGCCGTATCAGGGCCACCACCGCAAGAATCAATGCGGCCTGCCCCACAGCGACACCAACAACCCACTTGAGTATTTCGTGTTTCGCGTCCTGCAGGTCTCCTTTGGTTGCGAGTTCCTTGCGGGATGCATCATCATATGCCTTGACGATATCCTGCATGGCTTCTACCTGCACCTTGGCTTGCGCCTTTCNNGGTGTCAAAGCTTGTCGTGTGCATAGCCTTCTCCTGCACTTTCTCTATACACATTTTCCTCCCTTCTGTCCACTTCCGCGCCCTGCCCGGAGGCTCTTCCTCCGGGCAGGGGGCGGCGTGTTTTCTGTTGCGTAGCCGTCCGTTCGTCAGGATCTCCCTTAGTTGTTGGTAATCGGTATGTTCTGGATGGTGCTCGTATCCTCCTGCGGCTGTATCTGCAAGTTTCCTGAACCTCTCTGGCCGCCGGTGATGGTGAAGATCCAAACGCCGGTGGAGGGGTTGGTATAGGTGGGTG
>DBDO01000022.1 GCA_002293605.1 Desulfovibrionaceae bacterium UBA930 | reverse complement strand
GCCAGCACTTCCGCGTGCGCGCAAGGGTCTTGCAGACGCTCCACGGCATTGCCCGCGCGGGCCAGAAGCCTTCCGTCACCGCTCACCACAAGCGCGCCCACCGGGGTCTCGCCCGCCTCTTCCGCCAGACGGGCCTCGGCCAGGGCTTCACGCATCAAATCCTCCCAGGTCCATGAACCCGGAGGCGGCGGCACAATGCGCCCGGCATACGAGGGGGCCAGGCTCACAGGCCTCCTCCTGCGCCCCTGTCAGAAGCTTCCTTAAGGGTGCGAAGCTCCGCCTCTGCCGGGGCAAGGCCCGGGCATTTTCTCAGCAGGGCGATTCTGCGCGGGTGATGGTCTTCCAGGGCCGCAACAGAGGAGGGCAAGGTACAATCCCTGCCCTCCTGATACAGGTAACAGGCTATGCGCCGCATGTACTTCAGGACGCCGGCCTGCCCACGCGCAGGCGGATATGTTCCAGTACCTCTTCGGGCGTATCCTTGACAGTCACAAGCTCCAGCTCGCTCTCCCTGATATAGCCGTCGCGCGCCATGACCTTGCGCACCCAGTCCAGAAAACCCTGCCAGAACTCACTGCCGTAAAGCACTATGGGAAAGGGATCGATACGCTGCGTCTGCATGAGCACAAAGGCCTCGGAGAGCTCGTCTATGGTGCCCATGCCGCCGGGCATGACCACATAGGCGCAGGCGTATTTCACAAACATCAGCTTGCGGATGAAAAAATAGCGAAAGGCCAGGGGCGTGGTCACAAAACGGTTCATCTGCTGCTCGTGCGGCAAATGGATGTGCAGGCCCACAGAAGGACCGCCGCCCTCCACCGCGCCCTTGTTGCCCGCCTCCATAAGGCCGGGGCCGCCGCCGGTGATAATGCCGTAGCCCTCTTCAGCCAGGAGCCGGGCTATTGTTTCCGTATCCTTATATATTTGAGTTCCCGGATTGGCGCGGGCCGAGCCGAAAATGGAAATGCTGCCGGGCAGGGCGCTCAAGACCTCAAAACCGTCAATGGTTTCCGCCATAATCTTGAACATCCGCCAGGCATCGCCGCGCGAGGTCGGCGTTGCCGGGCCGATGGGAGAATCGAGAGATTGCATTCCATACTCCTGCTATAGGTTGTAAAGGAGAGGCCTTGCCTATGCGCTGATAAGGGACTGTTTCGCAATACCTTTCGGGCTCTGCCCCAAAGCCCGCCAGAGGGCTCTGCCCTCTGGACTCCCGCAAGGGAACAAGTCCCCTTGACCCCCATCGCCGAAAAGCGGCTCTGCCGCTTTTCGAAACTGCGGGTTCAGGGACGGTTCGTCCCTGGCGGGGTGCGGGGCGGAGCCCCGCAAAAGCTGCGCCGTCTACAAATCCATACGCAAAAGCGCAAGCATGCGTTCATCCGCAGATTCGCCCGGCCCGTTCTGTCCTGCGGGAAAAGCCGCGCTTTGCGCGCTATATGCCGCGTCTGCAAGGGCAGAGGCAAGGGAAGGGGGCGCGGTGCCGCCCTCTGCCCGCTCGTTTTCCGGCGGCTCGGCAAAAAGAGGGGCCTGCGGCGCTTCCAGAAGATCTTCCAGGGCAAGGCTTTTTTCCCCGCCGTCCCCAGGGGCGAAAGCAGCCGGGGCAGCGCAGGCGGCTGCGCCATCGGTACGAAAATCCTTTAAGGATAAGGCCAGCACCTCAACCATGTCCCGCCCCGAGAGCCGTACCCCGTCCTGCAACTCCAGGGTAAAGTCCCGCTCCTCAGCTGCGGAAAAAAAGCCGTGCAGCATGATCTGCGCCCCGCTCTCGAACTGCACCCGAACATCCTGCCCGCACTGCTCAAGGGTTGAGGATTCTATGGCAAAAGCGAGCTGATACAGGCCTTCGGGCTGCATGGAAACATGCAGTGACTGCCCTGCTTCAGGCTCGGCTATCATAATGACATGTTTATCCGGCACGGCAAATTTCCTCGCGGCGCATGTTTCATTTTACCATAAGCCCAACGCGCCAAGCAAGCGGGACGAGCGGCCTTGCTTGCTCTGAGGACAGGGCTTTGTTATAAAAAGGCAAGGATCAACGTCATTTACCGGGAAAAGAGATATGCGCATCATTGTGGGCATTACCGGCGCGAGCGGCGCGCTCTACGCCATGGAGCTGCTGCGCCACTTACGCGCCAGCGGCCATGAAATACACGCTGTTGTCAGCGCTTACGGCTGGAAGCTTCTGGAACACGAATGCGGCGCGGGCAGGGCCGAGCTTGCCGGGCTGTGCAACTACCTGCACGAGAACGAAAACCTCGCGGCCTCTATTGCCAGCGGCTCCTTCCGGGCGGACGCCATGGTCATTGTCCCGTGCAGCATGCGCACCCTGGCCGCTGTGGCCGCAGGTATGGCGGACAAGCTGATCTGCCGGGCCGCGGACGTGATGCTCAAGGAGCGCAAAAACCTGATTCTGGCCGTGCGGGAAAGCCCGCTCAGTGCCATACACCTGGAAAACATGCTCAAGCTGGCCCGCCTCGGCGTCTGCCTCATGCCCCTGTGTCCCGGCTTTTATCACCGGCCCCAAAGCATTGCCGAACTCGCCGCCATGATGGCGGGCCGGATCATGGACGCTCTGAATATTCCCAATGAGGTATGCCAACGCTGGCAGGGAATGTGATTTTTTGGGGAAAGGCCTTACGCATACGCTGCTGGTTCACGAACAGCGTCCGCGAACTGTCTCCGCTCACGGCAGCAAGTGCGCCGGCATGGGCGTGGAGAAGTCTTTCGGCACAGTCCCCTCGCAAGGCCAGGGGCAGGGCCGCCACGACCAGTCAGCGCCTTCTATGTCCGGCAGAGCGCTTCGGGCGCTTGCCCATCTGTCCTGAAACATACGCCGGGAAAGCACCCCGGCCGCGCACTGCACCAAGGGCAGGGCCTTGGTGTTCCAACTCAGGCGGGCTGCCGGAGCAATGCCGCAAATACGCTTTTGCTGCGCCAGGCGCAGGCAGAGATCGGCGTCAGCATAATGGGCCGGGGCAAAAGCCGGATCAAAGCCGTTCACCGCGTTAAAGGTCTCGCGCCGCAACATGAGGCACTGCCCGGAAAGAAGCGGAACCGGCTGAAAGGGGCTTGCCGCGTCTGCCGCCAGCGGCGTATAAACGGGGGTACCGCTTGCATCCAGGCGGCCGCCTGCCAGAGGGACCATACCTGGGACGTGCAGCACCCCGCTTAAAGCCCCCAGATCCGCCCGCCCGGAGGCTGCGCACAGCAGCGCCTCCAACCAGCCCGGCTGAGGGCGCAGCTCTTCTTCCAGAAAGACCAGCCATTCGCCCGTGGCAGCCGCAGCGCCCAGATTGGCGGCGTATATCCGCCCGATTTCGTTTGCGCAGCAC
>DBDO01000218.1 GCA_002293605.1 Desulfovibrionaceae bacterium UBA930 | reverse complement strand
GGCCGAATCCGGCCTGCGCCTGACCGTAACGAACGCCTCCGGCGCAGTGCTCCACGATTCCCACTTCGATGGAACGGCCCTGCCGGAGCTGGACAATCACGGTGATCGCCCGGAGATTGAAGCAGCCGCGCACAGCGGACGCGGCACCTCTGTGCGCCACAGCAACAGCCTTGGCCTGGATGCGGTCTATGCGGCTGTAAAGCTAAAAAACGGCGGATTTCTCCGCCTGGCCGCGCCTCTGGATGACATCCACAGGAATTTCGAACAAGAAGTCGCCCCGCTCGGCCTCATCGCGGTCGGGGTCAGCGGCCTGTGTCTGCTGCTTGCCCTCTTCATCACCCGCTATTTCAGCAAGACTATCAACAGCATGGCTGAAAGCGTGGCCGGCATCGCCAGAAAACGGGGAGGCCGCATCTTGCAGGTTCCGGGCCGGGAATTTCTGCCCCTGGCCTATGCCGTTAACAGAATGGCCGAAAATATTGAAGAGTACATCGCCACAACCACAGACCAGCAAACCCAGCTTGAGGCCATTCTCGACAGCATGCACGAAGGCGTGCTCGTGCTCGGCCCCTCGGGCAACATCCGGCGCAGCAACCGGGCCATGCGCGCGCTTTTCCCGGCCCTGGATCAGGCTATGGGCAAACAGATTATCGAGGCCCTGCCCGTTCCTTCCCTGCAGCGGGCCGTGGATACCCTGCTTCAGGATGCGCAGGGGGAAAAGAGCGTAAATGAGGCCATCCATTTTGAAAACGAGAGCGGCCGCTTTCTGGTGGCTCACCTTACCCGGCCCATTGTGCGAAACCCCTCGCTGGGCGCTGTGGCCGTGGTATACGATGCTACGGATATCATGCGCCTGGAGCGCGTGCGCCGGGACTTTGTGGCCAATGTTTCACACGAGCTGCGAACGCCCCTTACAGCCATATCCGGCTATGCGGAAACGCTCATGGATATGGAAGACATGGCCCCGGAACATCGGGGCTTTGCCTCTATCATCAATAAACACGCCAAAGCGCTCGCCAGGGTCATCAGCGAACTGCTGGATCTCGCCCGCCTGGAAAACGCCCGGGAACGGATCGCCCTTGCTCCCGCAGACCCGGCGGAAGCCTTAACCGAAGCCTTGCGCCTGTGCGCCGAGCAGATAGAACAAAAAGAACTGCATATAGCCCTTGAACTCGCCTCGCCCCGCAAGGTTATGGCCAACGCCCCGCTTCTTTCCCAGGTTTTCAGAAATCTTTTGGAAAACGCCTGCCGCTATTCTCCCCAACGGGGCGGCATTCTCATCTCCTCCAAGGTGGAAGGCAGGGAACTGCTTTTTTCCGTCAAGGATCAGGGGCCGGGCATTCCGGAAGAAGAACTCTCCCGCATTTTTGAGCGCCTGTACCAGATCAAGCGGCAGCGCAACAGCGGCTCGTCCGGCATCGGGCTGGCCATCAGCAAGCACATTATCGAAGGCCACGGCGGCAGGATCTGGGCCGAAAGCCCCTGCGGCGCTTTCGCCACGGCCATGCACTTTACCCTCCCCCTGGCGCAAGGACAGCCACTATGACGGAAAAACCCGCGAACGCGCCCGCCAATGCGAAACTCCTGGCGGAGCATATCGACTTTTTTTACGGCAAAAATCAGGCTCTGCACAACGTGAGCCTGGCCTTTCCGGAACACTGCGTTTTCGCCCTTATCGGCCCCTCGGGCTGCGGCAAAAGTACCTTTTTACGCTGCCTGAACAGAATGAACGACCTGATCCCCGGTGCCAGAGCCGAAGGGAGCATTCTGCTTGACGGCGACAATATCAACAGCCCGGAAACCGATGTGGTTTCCCTGCGCCGCAGGGTCGGCATGGTCTTTCAAAAGCCCAACCCCTTCCCCAAAAGCATTTTTGAGAATATCGCCTACGGTCTGCGCGTCAACGGCCTTACCAAGGCCTCCCTCATTGCCGAAAAGGTGGAGGAATCCCTGCGCCGGGCCGCCATTTTTGAAGAAATAAAAGACCGGCTGCATTCCTCGGCTCTGGGGCTTTCAGGGGGACAGCAACAGCGCCTGTGCATCGCGCGCGCGCTGGCCGTGGAGCCGGAAGTGCTACTCATGGATGAACCGGCCAGTGCCCTTGACCCCATTGCCACGCAAAAAATTGAAGAAAGCATCCACGAATTGAAGCAGCAGCTCACCATTATTATTGTAACGCACAACATGCAGCAGGCGGCGCGCGTTTCCGACAGAACCGCCTTTTTTTATATGGGCAGGCTGATAGAGGAAGATCTTACGGACAAACTTTTTACACGTCCCTCGCTCAAACAGACGGAAGACTATATTACAGGCAGGTTTGGCTGATGAACGGTAAAGAAACGCAATTACAGCAAATGCTCACCCGTTTGCGCTCCAGAACCCTGGTCATGTGCGCTGCGGTAGGTATAGCCGTGGACGAGGCCTGCGCAGCCCTTGTCGAGGGCAATCTGGGCCGGGCCAGCGCGGTTGTGGACGGCGATGAAAGCATCAACGCCATGGAAAACGATATCGATGAGCTGGCGCTTTCGCTCCTGGCCCGCAACCAACCCGTGGCCCAGGATCTGCGCTTTGTGGTCGCGGCCTTGCGCATGGTTACGGATCTGGAACGCATCGGTGATGAGGCTGCCGCCATTGCCGAGCGGGTTCTGATCATGAACGGCCCCCTGCCGCAAACGGTTATGGACGCATCCGCCCCGCTCATCCGCTCCGCGAGCGCCCAGTACAAAAGCGCGGTGGAAAGCTTTCGCACAGGCGACACGGCTCAGGCCCTGCACCAGTGCCGCAACGATGACGAGATCACCCAGCAGGAGGTTACTGCCCTGCACTCCCTTATCAGCACGCTTTGCGGCGGGCAGGACCAGCCCGATGCCGGACAGCGCTACGCGGGCATGCACGGCATTTTAATCTGCCGCTCCCTGACCCGCATCTGCCGCCGGGCGGCCAATATCGCCGAGCACGCCTATTTCATCGCCGAAGGCGTGAACCTCAAACACAAGCAGGCCTGAAAAGGCCTGCTGCGCACAAGGCTTGCCACTTGCGCTCATCCTGAAAGCGGATATTGAAATATCGTAGTAGGCATGATATATGCTCTACCATTACCCTCATTAAAAATAAGGATGAATTTAGATAGCGTTGTCAAATTACAATCAAAAATTAAAGTCAGAACTTGATGCGTTGAGAGTATACAGAAATAATTGAGTTCATACTGAATCGCCGTGGGATGATCAAAGCCTTCTTGATAACCCGGCAGAACACGAAGAAGAGCTACTAATGATGGCAGAGTTATCCATTCATTTGATGCGCAAAGCTATCCATAGCACCCAGCGTATCTAACCGGGCACGTGGGTAAAAATACGCGCATATCAGCTATAATATTCTGTAATATATGCACAAATGGCGGAGGGAGAGGGATTTGAACCCCCGTAGGGCGTTAACCCTAAATGGTTTTCAAGACCACCGCGATCAGCCGCTCTGCCATCCCTCCGCGTGTCGCATATCCTGCGGCAACCACGATTCATAATTTATTCCATGGAAATACTCAAATGAAAAATCCCGTATAGCAGGGCTACCTCATCTAATTTTGGGCCTTAGAGCCTTGTTGCTTTTTGCGGCCTTACTGAGTCAAAAAATATCTTTTCACGACTCATTTGATGCGCAAGAGCCGTTCATAGCCTTGCTTTTTGTCAGACTGCGCTTTTCGCCTCAGCCTTTTTTAAGGAGGTATCGGGCCTCTCAGAGTTCAAGCGTGCCAAGAGGCTGTAAAAAATAAGATGATGGGATGGCCCCGCCCG
>DBDO01000231.1:11584-11897 GCA_002293605.1 Desulfovibrionaceae bacterium UBA930 | reverse complement strand
GCCCCGGTTTCCGCCAGAACGCCCTTTTTGCCCATATGCTTTGCCAAAAGGCACTGGCCCAGGGTGTTGTTCATCTTGTGCGCCCCGGTATGCACAAGGTCCTCGCGCTTCAGCCACAGGGTAAAGCCCAGCTCTTCAGACAAATTTNNCGCAGCGGGAAAGCGGCGTGGGCCGCCCCGCAAACTCCTCCAGCAAAAGAGTCAGCTCCTCCTGAAAGCCTTGCGAAGACACAATGTGGGCATGCGCCCCCTCCAGCTCACGCAAAGGCGGAATAAGCAGCTCGGGCACAAACTGCCCGCCGTATTCGCCAAAA
>DBDO01000231.1:0-11578 GCA_002293605.1 Desulfovibrionaceae bacterium UBA930 | reverse complement strand
GGCTCCGCCTCCCCGGACCCCTCCGGCAAGGGGGTCACCCCCTTGCATCCCCATTTCCGAAAAGCGGCTCTGCCGCTTTTCGGCGATGAGGCGCCCAGGGGCCTCAGGCCCCTGGCGGAGAGGTCTGGAGGGGCAGAGCCACTCCAGGGCGGAATCTCCTCAGGTTCAAGGTCTGCATCCGTCAAGTATGGCTATCGCCTGACGCAGCAGGTCGTGATTCTTGCGGCCAGGGGCGCTTTCCAGGGCGGAATTCATATCCACCCCCTGCGGAGCGCATGCGGCGAGCGCCGCAGCGAGATTTTGCGGCCCCAGCCCGCCGGCCAGCAGCCAGGGACGGGGCGACTCAAGGGAGCGAAAGGCGGCCCAGTCAAGGGCCTTGCCGCTGCCGCCGCCCTGCTTCCCGGCATCAAACAAAAAATAGGCGCAAACCGGCGCGAAGCGATCCAGGGTTTTCTGCAATTCCGCTGCGGAAAGGGTTGCAGGCCACACGGTCTTGATGATCCGTTCCGGCCCCAGGGAGCGGCAAAAAACCGGGCTTTCCCCGCCGTGCAGCTGGATGTAGTCCAAAGCAGCCAGTTTTGCTGTTCTATGAATTTCCTCAAGACTGGCCCCGGCAAACACGCCCACCCGTTTGCTGCGCCCTTTGGGCAGCGCTGCCGCTGCTTCGGGGCTGATGCGGCGCGGACTTTGCGGCGCAAAAATAAAGCCGGTGAAATCCACGCCAAGCTCATGGCATAACAGCAGATCCTCCTCCCCTGTCAGGCCGCAGACCTTGCTGAGGAGGCGGGGGCGTTTACAGACAGCTTCGTAATTGGCTGCGCTTTTTTGGGGGGCTCCGCCCCGAGCCCCACAAGGGGCAGTCGCCCCTTGACCTCCTTCGCCGAAAAGCGGGGAAGACGCTTTTCGGAAAGTGCGGGTGCAGGGGGCCACGCCCCCTGCCAGGGGGTCTGGGGGACGGAGTCCCCCAGTATGGACCACGTCCTCTGCCGGAGGGATTCGGGGAGGCGGAGCCTCCCCGGAGAAAGCATCAGAACGCATGCGAAGCCTCCTCTTCCGCAAGCAGGGTGCGCAGCCGGGTGCCCGGGCTTTCGCCAGGTCCGGCCATAAGCGAAGAGCCGATCAGGGCGGCGTCAAAGCCGCTGTCGAGCAGGGAGGTCAACTGTTCGGCCCTGTGGATGCCGCTGGCCGTGATCCAGAATTCGTCCGGGCTTTTGTGGCGGATCAGGCGGGCCGAGGTGCCGGTATCGACAGCCAGGGTATCGAGATCCCGGTTGTTGATCTGGATGATGCGCGCGCCCGCCGCCTTGGCCCTTTGCAGGTCTTTCCCGTCAAAGGCCTCGACCACGGCTTCCAGGCCGTAGTGTGCGCTTTCCCTGATCAGGCGGGGCAGCATGTCCTCATCCAGCATGCGTACGATAAGCAGCAGGGCCGAGGCCGGGGTGGAGGCGGTACTGCGCACTTGCAGGGGATCGATGATGAAGTCCTTGCGCAAAAGCGGCAGACCCGGCCCGGTCATTCTGTCGAGAAAGGCCGTGCTGCCCTTGAAGTAGCGCTCTTCGGTCAGCACGGAGAGCGCGCCCGCTCCGGCCTCGGCATAGCTGAGGGCCGCCTCCTCGGGGCCAAGGGTCAGATTGAGGTCGCCCCCGGAAGGGGAGGCGCGTTTGTATTCGGCGATCACCGCCCTGGGAGCGCGCCCGCGTAGCGCCCCGGTAAAGGAAGGCCGCAGGCCGCCGTGGAGCGGGGGCATGCTTCCCGCCTCGTCCAACGCCCGCAACTGGGCTATTTCTTCGGCCTTGGCCTTGTAAAAGCGCTCAAGCATGGACGAAACTCCTTCCCGCGCCCTGGGCCACGGCCTCTTTGGCTTCGCGCATGGCTGCGGTCATGCGTTCCCGGTTGTAGCCGCACTGCGGATCGCGATCTGCGGCCTCTTCCCCGCTGTTTCGCAGGAGATATAAGGCAAAGCCAAGGTTCAAGGCCAGCATGTCGGCCATGGCTTTGGGGCCCTGGCCCGTGAGCAGGGCGCGCAGGGCCTTTTCCGCCTCTTCGGGGCCGCTGACGGCAAGGGCCTCTTCCTCACAGGGGGCAAAGCCGTATTCCGCCGGGTCCAGACTGCCCGGCCAGGTTGCGCCCTTGGCCACAAAGTGCAGGGCGGCCACGCCCATGGTGGTCAGTTCGTCATAGCCCCCTGCGCCGCAGACCACGGCCCCGCTGCCTTTTGAGGTTCGGGCCAGCACTTCGGCCATCAGGGGCAGGTGGGCCTTGGAAGCGGCCCCCAGAAAGTGGCGGGNNCAGAAAGTGTCGGGTCGGGTGGGCCGGATTGACCAGGGGGCCGAGCAGGTTGAACAGGGTGCGCACGCCGAGTTCGCGCCGGATGGGCATAATGTGCTTGAAGGCCGGGTGATAGCGCGGGGCGAACAGAAATACGAAACGTTCGCGCTCCAGAACTTGGGCAAGTTCTTCAGGCGGTGTATCCAGGGGAAGGCCCAGTCGCTCCAGCACATCGGCGCTGCCGCACTTGGACGAAACCGAGCGATTGCCGTGTTTGAGCACCTTGTGCCCCATGCCAGCCAGGCTGAGGGCCGTGGCTGTGGAGCAGTTGAAGGAGGACTTGTTGTCCCCGCCAGTGCCTACGATGTCGATGCACTCGCCTGGGGCCACAGGCACGGGAACGGCTCGCTCCAGAACGGCGTTGACGGCTTCGGCCATCTCTTCCGGGCTTTCGCCCTTGGCCCGAAGGCCAAGCAGAAAGGCCCCGGCCTGGGAGGGGGGCATGTCCCCGTCCATAAGCCGGGCAAAGGCTCCGGCAGCGGCCTCCCGGCTCAAATCCCGCTTTTGCGCGAGAGCTTCGATAATATTCGCCATCTGCACCGGCTCGGCAGGGCCGGACTGGCGGCTGTCAAGCCTAAGGCAGGCCGGGCGGGGAGCTTCGGCTGCGCCCGGCTCCAGCAGGCCGGAAGGAAAATTGGCCAGAAGGCGGTTGCCTTCCGGGCTCAACACAGATTCGGGGTGAAACTGTACCCCGGCCCAGGGCCTGTCTGTGAAGCGCATGGCCATGACTTCCTCAGGCTGATCGAGCGAACGCGCGGTCACCTGCAAAAGTTGCGGTGTATCTTCGGCGTGCACCAGAAGGGAGTGATAGCGCCCGCAGCGCATGGGCCTTGGCAGGCCCTGGAACAGCCCTGTGCCATCATGCGTGGCAAGGCTGGCCTTGCCGTGCATGATGCGATCCGCCACAGCCACTCTTGCCCCGGCGAAATGTCCGAGTATCTGATGCCCGAGACATACGCCGAGCACCGGTATGTGTTTGGGCAGGCGCTGCAGGAATTCCAGGCACAGTCCGGCAGCTTCCGGCCTGCCCGGACCGGGTGAAATGCAGACCATGCGCAGATCCTCACGCAGGGCGAGTTCCGGTAGGAGCGGGTCATCGTTTTTTACAACGCGGGGATTGCGGCCCTGTTGCATAAAGGCTTGCACCAGGTTGAAGGAAAAGGAATCGTAGTTGTCTATCAGCAGGAACATGGCAGTTCTCCCTTATCGGAATGAGGTACGGGACGCCGGACGGCTGTCGTTCATAACGGCGCCGCGCACGGCTTCGGCCTTGGCCTGGCATTCCAGCCATTCCTTTTCCGGGTCGGAGTCCTGCACAATACCCGCCCCGGCCTGCCAGTGAATCCGGCCGTTGCGAACCCAAAGGCTGCGGATGATGATGCCGAAATCCAGGTTCACGGCATCCTTGTCCAGGCCGAGCCATCCGGCGGCTCCGGCGTACAGGCCCCTCGGGCGCTGTTCTTCCCCGGCGATGATTTCCATGGCCCGTACCTTTGGGGCTCCGCTGACCGTGCCTGCGGGCAGGGTCGCTCCCAGAATATCCAGGGCGTCCGCGCCCTCGGCGGACAGGGCGCTGATGCGCGAGGTCAGGTGCATGACGTGGGAGAAGCGCTCCACTTCCATATAGCGGTCCAGATTGACCGTGCCGGGCCTGGCCACGCGTCCGAGATCGTTGCGTCCGAGGTCCACAAGCATGACGTGCTCGGCCTGCTCCTTGGGGTCTTGCAACAGCAGATCGCCGAACAGGGCGTCCTCGGCCGGGTCCACGCCTCTGCTCTTGGTTCCGGCTATGGGGCATAAAAGGAGGCGGTTCTTCTCACAGGAGACGAGCACCTCCGGGGAGGAACCGGCCAGGGCCGTGCCGGTCAGGCGCATATAAAACATGTAGGGGGAAGGGTTGATGGCCCTGAGCCTGCGGTAGAGGTTAAAGGGGCTCTCGGCCAAAGGCGCGCTGAAAGGCGTGGAAAGCACAACCTGAATGGCCTCGCCCTGGTGCAGCATGTCCTTGATGCGGGAAACCGCAGCCATGTAGCCTTCTTTGCTGGCTGTGGGGCAGGGAAGACTTTCCGGAGCATGCGCGGTCATGCTGTTGATCGCAGGGGGGAGCGCGCGTAAGGAGGATGCGCCGCACTGCAAGGTGATCCTGGTGATTTTATTGTAGCGGTGATCAAAAATGACCAGGGAGCCGGGCAGGGCAAAGGCGATTTCAGCCTCTTCCGGCGGCAGCACAGGGGCCAGCTTGGACTCGAACATGGAGGCGGCCCCATAGCCGAAATAGCCGTACAGTGCCCTGGTAATGGGCGGCAGGGGCGCGTCAGGGGCCTGCACTATTTCCAGATCGGCCATAAGCTCGCGCAGGCCCTGGATAAAGGGCTTGCCAGCGTGCTCGTGCAGGCAGGCAAGGGCCTCATCGGCTGTGCGGATATCCAGTTTGCCGTCCACAGCCTCGGCGGTGAGCAAAAAATCCGTGCCGATAACGCTGTAGCGGCCCCAGCGGCCGTCAACATCCGCGCTTTCGCAGAGAATTCCGCGCGAATCGCCCGCCAGGCGGATGAACATGCCTACCGGGGTTTCCAGATCGCTGTCGATGGGGCTTGGGTGCTGTGTAAAGGTGATGCGCATAGGGCGTTGCTCCTTGCAGAGGGGACGCCGGTAACGCGCGGAGCCGGGGGGAAAAAGAAAGGGGCCGCAGCGTCTGCCGGCGGCCCCTGAGTATGACTGTTGCAATAAATTCGAACAGGATCAAGGCCGCGCACAAGAGCCTTGCCACCACCAGAAAAGGCCCGCGCCCGTGAGGGCTACGGCGCTGATCTGCAAAAGGGTGGAAGTCTGCTGCGTCGGCATCATGCTGAAAACTCGTTTATATACGGTTAAAGACGCATCCTGTATAGGCATGCATTCTCATAAAAGTCAACCCTGCCCCGCAGAAAAAAAGGGGGGAGCTGGAGCGGCGCAGGCCTGCAGTCTGCGCTTCTGGCACATGCCGGAAGCTGTGTCCTGCGAAATAAAAACTACTTGTCCGCAGGAGCAGCGGGAGTTGCCGGAACTTCAGTTGCATTCTGCTGGGCCGGAACGCTGCCGGGCATGGCCGGGGCAGCCGGGGCGGAAGCATCGTCAATGAAGATATCCTTGAAGCTTTCCTCCTTGCTTGGTCTTACTCCGGTGAGGAGGTTATAGCCGAGCGAAGTGGCCAGAAAAATCACGGCAACAAAGGTGGTCAGCTTGACCAGAATGCCGCCCGCGCCGGTGCTGCCGAATAACGAAGAGGAGCCGCCGCCGAAAATCACGCCCATGCCTTCCTTGCCGGACTGAAGCAGAACCAGCAGCACAAGAACAACGCAAACAATAACGTGCAGGGTTAACACTAGTTTTTCCAAAACAGGACTCCCTCGAAATATATTCGGATTCTATGGGCGGTTATTTCATACTGCATAATGAAATAACTTCTCAAGCATTGCGTTTTGCAAGATTCATGTGCAGACGGCGGGGTCGCGGTCCCGGCCTGTCTCTGCGCGGGCCGCGCCGGAGAAAAGGGTTCAGGCAAGAACAATCCGGCTGAAACTTTCCGCTTGTAAAGAAGCACCGCCTACCAAGACTCCGTTGACATTGTCAAGTCTTATAATTTCCCCAGCGTTTTCAGGCTTTACGCTGCCCCCATACAGGATGCGCATGGCCTTTCCCTGGGCAGGAAAGCGCTTTTCAAGAAAGGCGCGCGCCAGGGCGTGCGCTTCCAGAATTTCTTTCGGCCCGGCAACCCGCCCTGTTCCTATGGCCCATACCGGCTCATAGGCAAGGGACAGAACCGGCGCAGGCATATCGTCCCCGACCCCGGCAAGCCCTTCGCGCATCTGCCGCTCCAGCACGGCTGCGAGCTGGCCGCTGTCGCGCTCTTCTAGGGTTTCGCCGATGCAGAGCACGATTTTCAGGCCGCTTGCCAGGGCAAAGGCCGTTTTCTGGCCCACAAAGGCCGCGCTTTCTCCAAAAATGGCGCGGCGCTCCGAATGCCCGGTCAAGACCCAGGTGCAGCCGACATCGCGCAGCATGGCCGGAGAGCATTCCCCTGTAAAGGCCCCCTCTTGAGCAGGGTAGCAGTTCTGCCCGCCAAGCCCGATGCGGGGGGATTCTCCCAGGGCGTCCGCGCAGGCGGAAAGCGCGGTGAAAGGGGTGAAAACCGCTACTTCGCGATCTGCGGGCATGCCGGAAAGGGCCGCAACGAGACGGCTCAGAGTTGCGGCGGCGTCAGCGCGGGTTTTATGCATCTTCCAGTTGGCGGCCATGAGCAGCTTCATCGGCGGTACTCCTTAGTGTTTCCTGTACTATTTACGGCAAGGCGCGCGTCAAGACAAGGGCGTCTTCACCCGTATCGGCATAATAGCGCTTGCGGCGTCCGCATTCCTGAAAGCCCGCCCCTGTGTATAAAGCCAGGGCTGCGGCGTTGCCGGTGCGTACTTCCAGAAAAATTCTGCAAAAATTCGCCAGGGCGCATTGTTCCAGGGCGTGCCGCAGAAGCCGCCTGCCAAGACCAAGGCCCCTGCGCGCCTTGCGAACGGCGATATTGTAGATTTCCGCCTCTCCGCCCGTGGGCAGGCCGAGGCTGATGTAGGCCTCAAGACCGCCCCTGGCATCGCGCAGGCCGAAAACGCAAAAAGCGGGCAGGGGAGCGCTGGCGGCGCAGGCGCTCTTTTCTGCGGCGCGCAACAGCGCGGCATAGCGCTCTTTGTCCCAGGCGGTGGAAAAACACTCGGCTTCCAGGGCGGCCAGGGCAGGGGCGTCTTTTTCTTTGAGCATGAAAATGCTATAAGGCATTCTGTCCGTCTGCATGGCGCACACTGTACAGCGATGCGGCACATTTGCAAATGAGGAGCTATGACTTTTTTTAAGGAAAGATCATCCCGAAAGTCCCGAGCGGCAGGGCCGCCGCAAGCGGCACGGCTTCCCCGCCTGGGCGCGGAACTGGGCGAGTCCGAACGAAGCGCCCTGGTGGAGGTTACGGATGAAGCAGACCGCGCCCTTGTCTGCATGAGGCCCGAAAGCGCCTTGCGGCAGGGCTTGCGGCTTCGTCTGGCTGCTGCGGCCCTGCGTACCCGGCATAATAATATCATTTTGCGCAGGCGCGTGGACCCAAGGCTTGAGGGCAAGGGCTTGTGGGATCTCTATACCGGCTTTGTTCTGGTGGGGGAGGCGCGGGAAGACGCGGCCCTTCGCCTGCTGGAGACGGACGCAGGGATAGGCGGGCTCAGAATGATCCATGCGGCGGACAGGGATGATGAAAAAGGCCGCCTGAGTCTTTTTGTGGCGGATTTGCCTGCGGGCATATACCCCGTTCACCCCGCACAGGAGCTTTTGGAAGCCGACAGTGACGAACTGCGGGGGCTGGCGCGGGACGCAGCGGAACTGCTCAGCGCCGAAGCGCTTTGGGCTGAGGCGAGCGGCGTACTTTTTCGGTAAGATGAGGAAAGGAGAACTGCTAGGGAGGGAACCCAGGTGAAGGAGCGCGAGGTTGCAGCCTTCGTCATTTTCCCTGTTTAAAACTCTGTGCCTTGAGAGCCAGAAAAGACCGAAAGTCTTTAGACTTGGCCAGTTCCGGATAGGTATCGTTTTTGTAAAATCTGCCAAGAAATTCTTCATAAAGCTGCTCGGCGGTGAGCGTTTTGTTGTTACTGTATATCCCCGCCAAGCTGGATTGGATGTGCCCGTACATGGTATCAGGGAATCCCTTGGCTTCAAGAACTTGGCGCAGGAGGGTTTTGGGGTCCGCATGACTTTTGGCGGACAGGGAGGTGGTGAAATTACGCCATGCCGTTGGCAAGGTACCGATCTTTTCGCATTTTACAAAGTTGTTGCTGTACTTGCACTGGTAGGTTCCAAGAGCTTCCCAACCCTCGCAATCACTGGAGCAAAGATGGTGCGGCGTTTTCGGGGCATAGTATGCTTGTGGCCCATTAGAACTGTGAGCGGTATAGTTCAGCAAGCGTATGCCGACAGGCAGATAACGGTGCAGGGCTCTGCATGCGGCAGTTGTGGAAACAGGCAACGCGCATAATTTTTTCAAGACGGAAGGGATATTGTTCGTACGCTGGGTGAGCAGGTGCTGAATCCAGTCAGTAGGCATCAGCATCTCGGAAGCGAACCATTCGGCCTCCTGTTCCAGATCTGGAAAAGCCGCTGCCGCCCGGGCGGAGTCGGAAGACTCGGGCACGCAACCGATCATGTCTTCGCCAACGAGGCCAGCATGCCAAGGGATATAGAAATGCCCCAGTTCATGGGCTAGGGAAAAGCGTTGTCTCTGTTCTGGATCAGCCGCATTCACACGAATAAGGACATCGCGGGCGTCATCGCCAAGCCTGATCGCTCCACCGCAGTCTCGGATTATATGCGGAAACTCCACATACCGAACGTTAAAGCCCGCTTTTTTGGCGAGTTGGTCAAGATCAATAGGAGGAGAGAAGCCGAAACGAAGGATGACTTTGGCGGCAAGTTCGCGAATGAGCGCTTCTGAAGTCATGTTCAGAATTGAAAAAGGGTAGCTAGAGCCGCGCGCTTGTCAGCGCTCACGGCATTTCCGCGTGCTGCAACGGGGAAATTTTCAAAGCGCAGGTCTGGACGGTAGGGAACTTTCATGCGGCGCGCGAAAAGAATTTGCCGGATAATCGCAGGCGACTGCGTCCAGGCGGAGAATTCAACATCAGTCATGCCCAGAAAGGCTTGTAATGCCTGTTGCCCGCTTTTGGGATGCTTTCGCCGCCACAGGTCGATCCGCTCCGCTATTTCAGGGAAAATCAGTTCGCCTGCAAGGCACTGTTCCAACAGGGTATTTGGCATAATTTTCCCATCGGGTAAGGAATCGTCCCTGTATAGATATTTTTATAAAATGTATATATCTAAACCAAATTCGTCAAGCCCACCGTGCGACATTTTTTATGAAATATCCGGGCTAGCGGCGCTACTCTAAAAGAAAACTGGACTCACAGCAGACCGGCCGCGCATTTGAGCGCCATAATGCGATCATAGGATTCCCGAATGCGGGCCTCGGGTATCCGGCCCTGGCGCGCAAGGTCCAGCAGTGCGGCATGGGCCTTGCGCCCCTGCTTCGGGTCGTGGCGCAGGTTGTTGCCAAAGAGCAGAATATCCGTTCCGGCCAGCACGGCAAGGCGCACCGCCTCTTCCATGCTGTAGCGCCCCTCTACCGCTTGCATCTGTAAATCGTCGCTCACAACCACCCCCTGCCAGCCGAGATCACCGCGCAGCATGCCGCTGACGATTTCCGGCGAAAGGGAGGCCGGAAGATCGCCGCCCTTGTCCCTGTGCACGATATGCCCCGGCATGATCATGGCCGGTGGCGTTTGCGGCAGTATCCGGCGGTATGGCTCAAGCTCTTGCGGGCTCCAGACGGAAGAGATGTCCGTAAGCCCGAGGTGGCTGTCCCCCCTGGCGCTGCCGTGTCCGGGAAAATGTTTGTAACAGGGGATGACGCCCGCTGCGGACAGGCCTTGCGCGAAGGCTTTGCCGTGAGCCGCGACCTTTTTCGGATCGGGCGAGAAGGAGCGATCCAGCGCGCCGATGGCCGGGCTGTTCGGGTTGCGATTTACATCCAGGCAGGGAGCGAAGTTCAGGTTGATTCCCGCAGCGCGCAAGGCCTTGCCAAGGCGCAGGGCCTCTTTGCGCGTGCTTTCCGGCATTCCCTTGCCGAGCGCCGCTGCCGAGGGCGTGGGGGCGATGCCGTGCTTTTCCTTGAAGCGGCGCACCTTGCCGCCTTCCTGATCCACGCCGACAAAGAGCGGCGTTCGGGCTTCGGTCTGGAGCATGGCGGCAAGGGCGGCAGTCTGGGAGACGGAAAAGATGTTGCGCGGTTTTTGGGTGAGGTAGTCGGGCTCGAAAAGAATGACGCCGCCGATGCGTCCGGCCCGGATATCCTGAAGCAGAAGCTGCATTTCCTCACTGTTCGGCGCCTCCCCCGAGCCCCGAAAGCCGGTCATGATCATCTGCCCGGCCATGACTTCCAGAGAGGGCTGGACTTCTCCGGCTCTGACTGCCCTTGCGGGCACAAGCCAGCCTGTACAAAGGGCAAGCAGGCAGAGGCCGCCGAGAAGGCTATTGAGAGGGCGCTGCGGCACGGCCTAGGCCCTTGTATCCGCGCGCAGGGTTTTCAATTCCGCTTCCAGCCCGTAAGGGGCGCTGTCTCCGGTGCGGCGCAGGAGGATATAGCCGCCCGAGGCGAGATCGCCCGGATTGATAATCCGCGTTTTGCCGATTCTGTCTTCGCCCCTGGATTCATGGATATGGCCGCAGAGGCAGAGATCCGGCTGCCGCTTTTCGATGAATTCCCGCACGGCGCTGCTGCCCACAAAAGCTCCGGAGCGCAGGCGATCGCAGGCCGTGGCATAGGGCGGGCTGTGAGAGACCAGCACAAGCACGGGATTGTGCACGGCTGAGGCCTTTGCAAGCTTTTGCGCTTCGGCAAAGGCTGTTTCCATCCATTCCAGCAGGCGTTTTTCCGCGTATTCGCCCGGTGTATTGAAGGGGGTGGGCGGCGAATAGCCCAGGCCCAGGGCGTATACGCCGGGGAAAAGCGCGCTGGCCCCGGCGTGCAGGCCCCAGCCCTTTTCCTCAAGCATGCCCGCTACCTCGCTGCGATCCATATTCCCCGGCTGGGCCAGGAGCGCGGGAGCGGCGGCGGCAAGGGGGGCAAGCACGCGCAGCGCTTGTTGCGTCCCCCCGGCTAAGGTAATGTCGCCGGTGACAAGGATGCCGGACGCCCCGGACATTTCGGGAAGGGCGCTGAACAGTGAGGTATCGTCATGAATATCGCCGAAAGCCAGCCAGTAAGGCGCGGGCGGCGCTGTATCGGACATGGGGGCCTCCTGCCGGAAAGCTATGCGTTGTGCGGGCGGCGCATACGGGCTGACGCGCCCCGCCGTCATGCGAAGGGTAGTCCATTTTGGGAGCAAAGGCCATCACTATCCATACATGAAATGACCGCTTGCCATCCCTGGCCGAGCGCTATACCGTGCCTCATTATGAAAGAGGATTCAGCAGAGGCCCGAGACGGTCGCGATGCCCATGAGCTGTTTGCAGAGCACGGCAAATCAACGCTGCGCGTCATTATGCGGGCCAGAAGGCGGGCGATTGAGCCTGCCCAGCGGCGGGAGCTCGCCCTTGCGGCGGCAACGCGCCTTGTGGCGAGCCAGCCCTGGAAGCGGGCGCTTGTTGTTGCCTTGTATATTGCCGTACGGGGAGAGCTGGATACGGA
>DBDO01000200.1:6344-9427 GCA_002293605.1 Desulfovibrionaceae bacterium UBA930 | reverse complement strand
CCGCAACGCCGCCCGAGGCGGCTATGGCACCCACGGCCCGGCTTACGATATCTTTCACGCTCTTTTCGATTTCTTTTTCGTCAATGGCCACCTTGCCGTCAAAGGAAGCCAGCTTGGCTTTCAGTTCAGCCGCTTCCGCCGTCAGGACCTTGTTCTTTTCTTCCAACTGGGCCAGTTTGGCTTCAAGGTCTTCTGCCTTTTTCTTGAAGGGGGTCAGAGCCTTGACTTCAGCATTGGCCGCGCCTGCGGCTGCGTTGGCTTCTTCGGCTTCGGCTTCTTTGGCTTCGGCCAGTTGCTTTGCATTTTCCACTATGCCGAGCAGGCTGTTGACGCCCTCAATTTCGCGCGCGGGCAGGGGCGGAATGGAGAGATTATCGCCGAACTTGCCTTTCTGCTCGTTCACCCAACTCTCGTAGCTGACCTTGCCATCGAACTCCAGCTTCATGAAATCCGGGTTCAGGGAATAGAGCCAGCCTTTGACCACGGGGCTTAAGGCCGGGCGGCAGTCGTCACAGACGCTGCGGCCTATGGCGTAGCCCATAAAGTCCAGCACATCGGTGCCGCCTTTGCCGGCGACCACGCCAAGGGCCGTTTCCATGGGAAACACTCTGCGTCCTTCATCAGACATTGTGAGCCTCCTCTGTCAAAATACTTTATTTTTGGAAGACCGCGCATGCTGCGCCGTCTGTTTCCTTTGCCGTATCCAGGGGCGCTCACGCGGGTGCGCGCCCCTGGCGGGAAGCGGACTTATACCGCCTTGCGCCCCATGGAGCGAATGTAGGTAATGACCGCCGTTCTGTACACAAGGTGGCCCAGCTTGGACCAGGGCAGATAGGCGATAAGCATGAACACCGTCACCAGGTGCAGGTAGTACACAAGGTAGGCGAGCACAGCCCAGTCGGCCAGACGGAAGAACTGGGTGAACGCGCCGGTCAGGGCCACGGCCCAGATGACTCCGATAAGATACCAGTCGTAGAAGTTGGAGCTTTGCTTGGCCGGGTCGAGCCCTTTGCGCCGCACGGTCAGCATGGTCAAGCCGACAAGCAGCAGCAGCATGCCGACCTGGGCCAGAATCTTCATCGGGTTGGTAAAGGGCAGGGGCACTTCCATATAGATGAACTCCAGGCCCGGTATCCTGCCGACCCAGTGGCCGACAAAGAATACGCCGGTGACCACGGCCAGGCTGATAAAGCCGAAGATCAGACACATGTGGCCGATTTTGCGGCTGTTCTTTTCCCCGGCATCGCCGCATTCGGCGAACTTGGAGTGGGGCAGAATTTCCAGAAAAATCACTTCCAGCAGGCAGACCAGAATGTTTTTCTTTTTGCCCAGCACCATGGTCGTGCCTTGCGGAGCAATGGAGGCAATCAGGTTTTTCACGCCCTTGTAAAAGGAGAGCACCACGAAAACGGTGACCAGAATGAAGACCGGGTCAACGGTATAATCGCCGTAGAAGATCTTGCCCGGTACAACCCTGCCGGTCGGGAAAAGGCTGCCGCCTTCGTACCAGCCGCCGAAGTTGATGGCAGCCATGAACACCCAGATCAGCGCGAAAATCACGGCCGGAATGCCGAAGAGCACGGGCAGGCCTTTGGGCGATTGCATCCATTTGCCAATGGCTGAGCCGGGAATAAGATTCCGGTAGGCCATGTTGCGCATGGCCGACATCAAATCGGCCGGTTTTGCGCCGCGCGGGCACAGGTCGGAGCACTGACCGCAGTTGTGGCAAAGCCACACGTCCGGGTCTGCAACGAGCTTGTCTTTCAGGCCCCACTGCGCCCAGATCATTTCCTTGCGCGGATAGGGGTCGTTCGCCGGGGAGATGGGGCAGGCCACGCTGCATGTGGCGCACTGGTAGCACTTTTTCAGAGACTCCCCCCCGGCCGCCTGCAGTTCACGTATGAACTGCACATCCGGTTCTATGCGTAAAGCTTGTGCCATTTCCGTCTCCTCCTAGTAACCCTTGAAGGGGTTGGGGCCCTTTTCAAAGATCATTTTCATGAACTCGTCCACCATGGCGGGCACGGCATTGTAATCATCGATCGCCACCTGGCACTGGGCCACGCGGTCAGGCTCAACGCCGAGACGGTCAAGCGTTTCAGCGATGTTCTCCTTGCGGCGGTTGCAGATTTCAGAGCCTTTGACAAAGTGGCACTGGTAATCGTCCCCGTACTTGCAGCCCATCAGCATAACACCGTCTATGCCCTTGCTCATGGCATCAGCCACCCAGATGGCGTTGACCGAGCCCAGGCAGCGCACCGGGATGATGCGCACATAAGGGCTCCAGGGCATGCCGCGCATGGCCGCCATATCAAAGGCGGGCAGGGCATCGTTTTCACAGGCCAGAATCACGACCCTGGGGCCGCCTGCGGCCATGTCGTCCGGCACCTTGATGTCCCGGATCATGGAGCCTATCTGGTCGATATTGTAGTTATCAAAGGAGATGACCCGCTCGGGGCAGGCCCCCATGCAGGTGCCGCAACGGCGGCAGCGCGCGGGGTTGGGCTTTGGCGTGCCTTTTTCATCATCGTCCAGCGCGCCAAAGGGACATTCTTCGGTGCAACGCTTGCACTGGGTGCAGCGCACGAAGTTGAAGACCGGGTAGGAGAGATCGCCCGAGCGCGGGTGCACGGCCACGCCTCTGTTCACGGATTCGATGCACTGGATGGCCTTGAGGGCCGCGCCGTTCGCATCTTCCAAGGCCGCATCCAGAGTCATGGGCTGACGTACGCAGCCGGCCGCGTACACGCCCGTGCGCCGGGTTTCATAGGGGAAGCAGATGTAGTTGGAATCCGCATAGCCATCGAAGAGCGAGAGATCCGGAAAGGCCGGACCCTGGCGGTATTCGAACTGCATGATCGGTTCCTTGGCAGTTGTCGGCACCATGCCTGTGGGCAGCACCACCATGTCAACGGCCAGCTCAACGGCACTGCCGAGCAGGGTGTTGTCCGCACGCACGATCAACTGGCCATTTTCTTCCGTAACGCCCGTGATGTCGGCCTTGGAAAGCATGATGGAGGGATTGTTCTGCGCGGCCTTGTAGAAGCGCTCGTGCACGCCCTGCACCACCATGCTGTCATAGA
>DBDO01000200.1:0-6330 GCA_002293605.1 Desulfovibrionaceae bacterium UBA930 | reverse complement strand
ACCACGCTGCTCACCGCGTTGCTGTAAGGCAGATGGCGGGGGCTTTCCATATCTTCGTAAACAAAGCCCTTTTCTTCGCCTTCCGCCGCAGCTTCGGGCGCGGCAGCGGGTGCTTCGGCATCGCCTGATGCGGCGCAGCAGGGCTCGCAGGCTTTGGTGTTCAGAATAAAGGCCACCCGTTTGGCCTGAATTTCGCCCTTTTTGGCCATGAGTTCAAACTCAGCCGAGGTCACCACTTTGGGAGACAGGCCGTAGCCCAAAGGCACAAGGTGTTTGCTGTCCAGCGGTTGCCAGCCCGTGGCCAGCACGGCTGCGCCCACTTCCACGCTCTGCTCGCCCGAAGGGCCGCTGATGGTCGCTGTATACTGGCCCGGTGCCCCGGCCAGACGGGTCAGCACGCTGGAGGTGCATACGGTGATGTCGGCATTATTTTGCACACGGGCGACAAGACCCGCCAGGTCCAGATCGTGGGGCTGCTCGTGCGGGGCTTTCAGGGGGATGGTTTTGAGGAAGTTGCGCGCCCGTCCGCCGAGTTCGCTTTCCTTTTCCACCAGAGTGACCGGGGTTCCGGCCTTGGCGGCGGCAAGGGCCGCGTTCATGCCGGTATACCCGCCGCCGAGCACCAGCACGCGCCTGACGCTTTCCGCCTTTTCAGGATTGGGGGTGCCGGTTTTGGAGAGCTTGATGATGCCCATATTGATGTAGTCAACAGCCATCAGGGTCAAAAGCTCGGGCGCGTCCTCATCCGGATTCAGGGCAGAACCGTCCGGGTTTTTGTACGCCATGACGCAGCCTTCGCGCAGGGAGATACGCTCCACCTGCACGCCTTCAAAGCGGTATATGTCCCAGTCCACACGGGCGGAAGGACCGCACAGCGCAACGCCGTCAAGTTCATTTTCTTCTATATCGGCCTCGATTTCCTTGCGGGCCGCCGCATCCGCCAGCACGGGGAAGACTTTCACCACCGGGACGAGATCGCTCCAGCGCGCTTCCACCCCTTCGGCCAGAGCCTCAAGGTCGAGACCTCCGCCAATGGCGGACTGGTCGAAATATACGCCTATTTTTGTGGCCATGCTCTGCTACCTCCCTCTCACCGTTTGAATCGCTTTCATGGCGGCGCTGGCGCCGGACTGGGCCGAGCGCATCACGTCAAGCGGCTGTCTGGCGCATCCTGCGGCAAAAATGCCCTTTTCCTCGCCGTCCACCACAAAGCCGTCGGCATCAACGGTCACGCCGTAGGGGTTGTCGTCCGCAGCCAGGCTCGGCTGCATGCCGGTGGCCAGAACAACCAGATCATGGCGGTATTTTCTCTTCTCGCCCTTGACCGCGTCTTCAACCTCAAGAATAACATCGCCGCTGGCCGCGTCCGCTTCCACAGCCGCTACCTTGCCCTTGATCAGCGTGAGCTTTTCATCGGCGGTCACCTTTTTGCGGAAGTTTTCATAGCGGCCCGGGGTTCTGAGATCGATGTAATAGATGGTAATTTCCGCATTGGGGTACTGCTCGCGCAAGTATTGGGCCTGTTTCAGAGAGGCCATGCAGCAGATGTAGGAGCAGAAATTCAGGTGATTCTGATCCCGCGAGCCCGCGCACTGCACAAAGGCTATCTTGCGCGGGGCCTTGCCGTCCGAAGGACGCTGCACCGCGCCAAGGGTCGGCCCGTGCGGGGACGCCAGACGCTCAAGCTGCATGTTGGTGATACAGTTGGGCACGCTTCCGGCACCGAGGTTTTCGAGCCGGGTGACATCATAGGGCTTCCAGCCCGTGGCCAGCACAATGCTGCCCACGCTCAGTTCGATGTCTTTCGCCTTTTCATTGATATCCACAAAGGCGCTTCCCGCCACCTTGACCCGGTCTTCGGGGCTCAGGCCGTCTTTATCCAGAACGTAACGGGAGGGAAAGGCAAAGGGGGCCGAAAGGTACAGGCTTTTGCGGCTGGCCATGCCGAAATCGAACTCGCTTTTCGTCTCGCCTTTCAGGGAAGAGGCCAGCAGACTGAGGTCGGCGCTGTGCGGGGCAGTGTGGCGCGGCTCGATATGCACCTTTACCGTGTAAGCACCCGCGCTGCCGCTGACCTTTTGCACGGTGGCCTGGGTGAAGAACTTGATCCTGGGGTTTTTCTTGATGCGCTGGAACTGGATTTCCAGACCGCAGGACGGGGGACAAAGCTTGGGAAAATATTTATTAAGCTGTGCAACCCGGCCGCCAAGAAAAGGGCTTTTTTCGACGATGAACACATCATAGCCGACCTCCGCGGCTTCAAGCGCGGCTGTAAGACCGCTGAATCCGCCTCCGACGACGAGTATGGCGTTGGACATCTCGGGTATCCTCCCTGCGTTAGGGGCCTTAAAAAACGGCCATATATGGCCTTTGGGTGTATGGGCTGAAAAACGGCCCAAGCCTGGACAATAAAGGTTTACAGTACTGCCCCGGCTCAGGCCGTTTCGAAAATTCGCGTTTCCCGTACCGGGCGGCGGGCGGCGTCCCTGCCTCGGCCTGTCCCTTTTCGCTCAATTCAAGGTTAAGACGCGGGCAAAAAAGCTCTGCCGTAAAAACGCGACTACGCCGCCACGGGCGACGCAAAACCTGCGGAAAAATTCCCCGCCAAAACGGTCTTTGAATAAAAATTGCTGCAATTTTTATCCGGACTGAAACCAGAGCACGGGGGCATGCCCGGCATGCCCCCGTGCGAATCAATTAATCAGGGATGATTTGATGGTAGGGCTTTTTGAAGATGTCGGTCTTCTTGCCTTTCACATCATACTTGGAGTTCACGAAGCACTTCCACTTGGAGTCGTCAAGGCCCATGAAGTCGGCTCTGTAGTAGAAGCCGGGGTAGCGGGATTCTTGACGGAAGTCGATGTGCTGCATGTGCAGGCGCACGGTCCACAGTCTGTGGTAGTTTTCCCAGCAGCGCAGCAGTTCGTGCAGGTCGCGGGCGGCCAGTTTCAGGCTGTCTTCTTCCAGCATTTTCAGCAGGTTGAAGCCAGTGGCCAGCAGCGCGTCAGAGGTGGTGTAGTAGGTGCCGATGCCCCCGCCGTATTCATCGGTGCACTTGATGAGGCGCATCATGAAGTTCTTCGGGCTGATGTAGTTCGGGTTGACCACACCGTCCGTAGAGGCGGACTTGCCTTCAACGTAGTTGTAGTAGGGACGGTAGATGAGTTTTTTCAGCTCGTCAGCCGTTTCCTTGATAGAGGGCTTGTAATCCTTGTGATCCACGCACCAGCGGACCATCTGCTTGCCAACGATGCGGCCTTCAGCATGGGAGCCGGAGGAGAACTTGTGACCGGAAGCGCCCACGCCGTCAGCGCAGGTGAACAGGCCGTTCACGGTGGTCATGCGGTTGTANNTCAGGCACCCAGGACTCGTCCGGGCCGGACACCCAAATGCCGCAGCAGCCGGAGTGGGAGCCGAGCAGATAGGGTTCGGTGGGCATGATTTCAGAGCCCTTTTCTTCGGGCTTGATGTCCATGGCGGCCCACAGGTTGGCCTGACCCACGCACATGTCAAGGAAGTCTTCCCAGGCTTCGGACTCAAGGTGCTTCTGCTGCTGGGCGTTGAGCTTTTCAAAGGTGGTCTTCAGGGCAACGTCCGTGGCCATGTAGATCGGGCCGCGGCCTTCGCGCATTTCGCGAAGCATCATGTGGTTGCGCAGGCAGGTAGGAATAACGTGGCCCTTGGCGTAGCCGCGATCTTCGTAGGGCTTGAGCATGGCGCGGTTGGTTTCGCAGTAGTCTTCGCCCTTGTAGTTGGTGGCTTTGGCCTTGAAGAGCAGGAACCATGCGCCGACCGGGCCGTAGCCGTCCTTGAAGCGAGCGGGCACGAAGCGGTTTTCCATCATGGTCATTTCAGCGCCGACCTGAGCACACATGGTATAGGTGGAACCAGCGTTCCATACCGGATACCAGGCGCGGCCCATGCCTTCACCGGTGGAACGCGGCTTGTACACGTTCACCGCGCCGCCGCAGGCAACGACCATGGCATTGGTTTTGAAGATGTGCACTTCGTTGTCGCGCAGGTTGAAGCCCACAGCGCCGGCAATGCGGTTTTCCTGCTTGGCATCGAGCAGAAGCTTCACGATGAAGATACGCTCCATAAGGCGGGCTTCGCCCAGGGCGTTCTTCGCAGCTTCAGCCACGATGCACTTGTAGGATTCACCGTTGATCATGATCTGCCAGCGGCCGGAACGCACGGGGTCATCGCCCTTGCGCAGGGACTTGCCTTTTTCTTTGGCCTGAGCGCCGTCCAGGTTGTGATCGCCGTCTTTAATCCAGCAGGGCAGGCCCCACTCTTCAAAAAGATGCACGGAGTCGTCAACGTGGCGGCCAAGGTCGAAGATCAGGTCTTCGCGAACCAGACCCATAAGGTCGGTGCGGACCATGCGCACGTAGTCATCGGCCTTGTTTTTGCCAAGGTAGGTGTTGATGGCGGAAAGACCTTGCGCCACAGCGCCGGAACGCTCAAGGGCGGCCTTGTCGACCAGCAGGATCTTCAGTTCGGGAGCGAACTTGTCGGCCCAGCGCACCGCTTCAAAAGCCGCGCCGCAGTTGCCCATACCACCGCCAACCAGCAGAATGTCAACGTCATGTTCTTTAACAGCGGGTTCAGCGATGGCCACGCCCCGCGGGGTTTCCTTCACAGGAATCATCGGCATGATCGTATCTCCTTAAAATAGCAAATGGTTGCTTGTTCCGCCGGCCAGACTAGATATTGTCGGCCCAGGACTTTTTCACGTCGGCTTCAGCCATGTCGAACTTCTTGCCCAAAACGGCTTCCGGGGCTACCAGAGCGTTTTCGGTGAAGAACAGTTCGCTGTTCAGATCCGCCGCTTCCGGCTTGCCGTCAAAGGGCTTGATGGAGCCTTCGGGCGTGGTGCGGATGGGGAACTTGAAGCGTTTGACATCGCCGCTGCGGAATTTGACGGTCCACATAATGGAGTCGGCGGAGCGCATGGGGATACAGGTGCCGCCCATGGGAGCGAAGTCGGCATAGGGGCGGGCCGTGATGGCGCCCTGGGGACAGATTTTGACGCAGGAATAGCATTCCCAGCATGCGTCGGGCTCTTGGTTGTAGGCCTTCATTTCCTCAGAATCAAGGATCATGAGGTCGTTGGGACAGATGTACATGCAAGCGGTCTTTTCGCCACCCTTGCAGCCATCACACTTGGACGGATCGACAAATGTCGGCATACCTTGTCCTCCAACTGGTAATTAAAAGGTTATCCTTTTTGTATGGATCCGGAACAACACCGGGCAATCAAGGTGCCCCTCGCTCACACGTGCCGTTTTTAATGACCGCACAGGCATAGGCGCGCCTGATCAAAACGCTTGTGCGGAAAGTAACAAGCCACCCTCCCCCATGTCAAGATAATATTCCGATGTACGCGCCCGCCCTGCGATTTTTCTTGCGAAGAAGCGGGTTTCAGGCTAGGAAATCTAAATGAATTCTAACGCCGGACAGATGTCCGACAGCGGCGCGGGCAAGCCCGAAGGCAGCTTTTTCGGGCGATGCGGCCCGCTTATGTCGGCGCTTCCTTACTGTACGATTCCAGATACCAATTGAGGCTGTTTTCAAACGACGGTTTCCCGGAGTTCCCTTTTTCCATGAATAACGACAGAAAAAAAGACAGGACCACTGCTTCGCAGGAGAGCGCCTTTGCCGCAGACGCTCGTAAAAAACTTCCCAAGCCCGCCGGACGCCGCAGAACTGAAGAGCGCCAGGGCCCGGACAAAAGGCAGGAAAACGGCTTTGCCGGCCGAAGCGCTGATGACGATCGCCCCAGGGGTGCGGCAGGGGCGCTCATAGACCTTGACCGGGATCTGATGAAGCTTCTGGTGCGCCGGGCCACCCTGGTTTCGCGCATCCGGGGCGGGCGCGACCATGCCGCCAGCCCTTCCGCCATTCAGGCTGAAAAGGCCGTTCGCATCGCCTGGGAGGCAGGGGCGCTTTCTTTCAGCAAGGACCCGCGTTTTGCCCGTCAATTATTCGCTTTGTTGCAAGATATAAAAATCATGTCCAAGGAACAGGCGGAGCATGCCTCCTTTTTCCGCCTCTCCCCGCCGGCAAAGCCCCTGGCGGGCAAGATCGCCGGTCCCAGTTCGGCGCGCGCCGCCCAGATGCGCATAGCCCTGGCCGCCTGCCTCGGGCGCGGTCTTTGTCTGGAAAAAGCCGCTCTGTCCGCGGCCCTGGCCGACACCATCAAGGCCTGCACCCAGGCCGGAGCAAAAATTTCTTACGACCATCAGGGCGCGCTGGCCCGTATTGAAGTCGGCTCCGCAGCGCCCATGCGCTTTCAGGATAAAACCCTGTATATGGGCGAGGATCTGT
>DBDO01000046.1:3894-13057 GCA_002293605.1 Desulfovibrionaceae bacterium UBA930 | reverse complement strand
GCCATTCCCGCGCGTCTGGCGGGCGCAGCGTGCCAAGGCACTCCTCCCCGCCCGCGAATTCCCAGAAGGCCAGATCGTCCAGCGGGTAGTCGAGAAAGGCGAGAAAGGCCATCAGGCATTCCACCAGGGGGTGCGAGGCGAGCAGAAAGCTGTTTTCCGTAACCACGGGGATATCCCAGGAACTGAGCCATGCGGCGGCCAGGGCCGCTTCTTCGCCGGAGCGCGTTAAGATGGCGATATCGCCATAGCGCCAGTGCAGGAGCAGTTCTTCCAGCAGCAGGCGGCGCAGGCGCTCGCGCACCAGGTCTTGCACACGAGCCACGGTAGGGGCCTGGGTCAGGTAGAGGCGCACCCCTGCCAGCAGGCCCTTTGGATCGCGCTTCCAGTCTTTTTGCGGGGGAATTTTCTGCCGAGCCCCGGCATAGCTTTGGACCGCCTCCTGGGCTGCGGCGTTGCGGTAGCGCTCAGGCGTATGCGGCGGCAGCATGGCCGAGAGCGCGGCAAAGGCGACATCCTCGCGCCCGAGCAGGGAAAAAAAGGCGTTATTGTGCATGACCACGGCAGGGTGGCTGCGCCAGTTGTATTCCAATTCCCCTTCCTCAAGGCCGGGAGAGATGGCGGCAAGTTCCGCCTCATGCGCTGCCTCGTTGAAGAGCCGGGCATCGCCGCCCCGCCAGCCGTAAATGGCCTGCTTCACATCCCCGACCAGGGTAAGCGCCCCTCCGGTGGAGAGACTTTCCGCCGCCAGGGGAAGAATGGCCCGCCACTGTTCCCGGCTGGTGTCCTGAAATTCGTCCAGGAGCAGGCGTGAGAGCCCTGTACCCAGGCGGCACAGGGCATCGGAAACCCCTGTTTCACCCGAAAGCAGGTAGCCAGCCAGTCCGGGCAGACGGGGCGCGGGCAGGAGCGTATCCTGCCCCTCTTCCATGCGGCTGTGGATCGCAAAGGCCAGATCAATAAGGGGCGCAAGCTGCAAGGCGTGGCGGAACAGGGGCAGGGCAGCGGCGTATTCGGCAATGGCGGTCAGGGCGTCCGTAAAGGCCGCTTCGGCAAAAGAGGAGGCCGCGCCGCGCGAGGCCTTGTTCAGGCATTCGTCCAGGCAGGATTTTTCTCTGTACACGCTCTCCGGCAGGGGCCTCCAGGGCGCGCTTTGCGCGCAGACGCTCAGGAAGCGCAAAAAGTTTTTCGAGACGCTCAGGCCTTCGTCCGCGAGCGTATCGTGCAGGGCGAGGCAGGCATCCACAAGCGCCGTGTGCAGGGCCTCAAGCTCGGCCTGCACGGCCCCGGCATCCACGCGCGGCGTCTCTTCACCGCGCAGCAGACGCTCCACCAGTTCCAACAACAGAAAATGCAGCCTGCCCTTTGGCGTAAAGCCCTTGAAGTCGCTGAGAAAAAGCAGGGAACGGCAGGCTTCGGACAGGCAGGCGCGCAGGCGCGAAAGCTCCATGCTCTCGGTGTCTGTCTCTTTACTCGTATGCGGGGCTCCGTCTCTCCGGAAAAAATCACCGGCCAGCTCATCCATCAGGGCGTCATAGTGCGGGGTGAAGTAGTCTTCAGGGGTGAAGGAGAGTTCGAAGTTGGGGGGCAGGTCGAGTTCCAAGGCGGAGAGACGGACCAAAGTGGCCAGCAGGCTGTCTATGGTGCGGATGTTCAGGCTGCCGTAGTGGCGCAGGATGCGTTCGACCCAGACTTCCGGAACGGAAGGGGCGCACTTTTGAGAAACGGGAAGGTTTTGCCTTCCTGCACTGCGTCTGCGGGCCAGCAGGGCTTCTTCTTTCAGCCCGTCCACCACCCGGCTTTTCATTTCCGCCGCCGCCTTGTTGGTAAAGGTGGCAGCCAGGATTTCGGCCAGGGAACGGGCGGCGTCGCGCTCATGTGAGGCGGGGCCGCTGGGCTTTGGCGCAGGGGGGGCATCCTGCAGCAGTTGGAGAAAAAGCCGGGTCAGGGTGTAGGTTTTTCCCGACCCGGCAGAGGCGCTGATTCGGGTCAGGGTCATGAAGGCAGGGAGGAGAGCGTGGCCAGTTCCGGCTGGCCGGTGGATTCCAGCACGGCCTGCCAGTATTCCGAGCGCACGTTCAGTTTACGCCGTTTGCGCGTGACCAGTTCAAGCGGCAGATGCACGTAGCGGTCCAGAAGTTTGGCCACCACCATGTTGGTGCGGCCCGACATGGCCGCGTGCACCGCGTTCTGCCCGAGAAAGCCGCAATAGACCTTGTCGTTGGCATTGGCGGGCACGGAGCGGATGATATAGCTCGGGTCTATGTACTTCATGGAAAAGGGGATGTTTTCCTGATCGAGATAGCGCTTGATCTCCCGCCGCAGCACATCGGCCACGTCCGAGAGGACCACATTGCCCGAAAGGTCGGTTTCTCCACGGGCTTCAAGCAGGTGCTGGCCCGCGCCTTCGGCGGCCACAATCACGGCGTGCTTGCGAAGGATCAGACGCTTGGCCAGCTCCGGCAAAAGGCCTCCCTCTCCGTGCAGGGCAAAGGGGATTTCCGGGATCAGCACAAAGTTTACTTCCTTCATGGCCAGGGTGGAATGCGCGGCGATAAAGCCGGACTCACGCCCCATGAGCTTGACCAGACCGATGCCGTTTTTGTAGCCGAGCGCCTCGGTATGGGCGCACTGGATGGCTTCCGTGGCCTTGAACACGGCGGTTTCAAAACCGAAACTCTGGCTGATGAAGTTGATGTCGTTGTCAATGGTCTTGGGAATGCCGATGACGGCGATGCGCAGGCCGCGCCGGGCCGTTTCCTCAACAATGGCTTGGGTGGCCTTCATGGTGCCGTCGCCGCCGATCATAAACAGGGCGCTGATGTTCATGCGCTCCAGCGCGTCAACGATTTCCGCCGGTTCCTGCGGGCCGCGCGAGGAGCCGAGTATGGTGCCGCCGAACTGGTGGATATCCGTGACTTTTTGCGGGGTCAGTTCCACCACGTCATGGGCGTATTTGGGGATGAAACCCTCCAGCCCGTAACGGACGCCAAGCACAGTGGGGATGCGGTACTTGTGAAAGGCCTCCATCACAATGGCCCGGATCACATCGTTAATGCCGGGGCAGAGTCCGCCGCAGGTGACCACGGCGCATTTCGTTTTGGAGGGGTCGAAATAGATGTCCCTACGCGGCCCGGCTGTTTCAAAGCTTACCGCCACAGGCGCTTTGCCGTGCAGTTCCTCCAGGTGTTCACTGTCCAGAAACAGGGGCAGGCTTTCGGATTCGATGACGCTGGCCGCAGGCATGGGCGATTGGATGTTCGCCTTGCCTAGACGCCGTATCGCGGTATCCAGCGTGAAATCGCCAATGCGGACGCTTGTGGCTGCTTTCATTGCGATCCTCCTTGAGGGGGCGGGACGGAACCTTGCTTGTGTCGTGCGCTCAGGCCAGGGGAAAGGTGTTGGCCAGCATCAGCAGTTGCGCGCACAGCGCGATAACCAGAAACACACAGGCAAAAAAGGCACCCGGCTTGTGTCTGAGCGGGGTTTCGCTTTTGGCGATGCTGAACCAGAGCAGGCAGCAGGAGAGCGGCAGGCCGAGGGCGATGATGGTGAGGCCGAGATCCTGCGGCTGGGTCAGTTCCGGCGGAACGGAACTTCGCAGCAGCAGCCAGACCGCGCAGGCGCACACAAGCGAGGCCAGGGTAAAGCCGAGCGCTGTTCTTGCGCAGTAGCGCATGGCGAAGGCGTAGTAATCGCGGCCATAGTCCGCCTTGAAGCGGCGCATGATCAGCCAGAGCTGGGACAGTCCGGCCCCGGCGGCCAGGCCCAGGCAGACAAGGCAGGCGAATATGAGCGGCGGGGCCGGGGAGGCGAAAAAGTCGGCCAGCAGGGCCAGCAGCACGGGCAGGGGATTATGGATTAAAAAGACGAGCAGCAGAGAGGACTGCGCGTTCCAGGCCAGCACCAGGGTGCAGAGCAGAAGCGCCAGCATAAAGAGCGCGCAGAGCCAGCCCAGTATAAGGTGCGCGGCCCGGCGTTTTTTCAGCATCGGCCAGACGGCCAGATAGGCGAAAAACAGGATGAGCCCGGTCAGGGGCGGCACAAAAAAAAGCATGTAGCCAAGCTGGCCCCACAGTTGCAGCGTCAGTCCCGGGGCTTCGCTTCGAAAGAGTCTTGCGCTTTCATCGCTGAAGTCCGGCGGCAGGTGCAGGCCCAAATACAGCGCGCCGCCGGCGAGCAGGAGAAAGATAAAGATGCCGATGCCAAAGGCGGCCTGGGAAATCTGCAAGGCGCACTTGTCATAAAAGGCCTTGCGCCGCAAGACGTAGGCGCTTTCCGCGCTCAGGGCCAGCAGGGGAGTGGAAAAGGCGGCCAGAAGGAAAAAAAGGATCAGCCCCGCAGTGGCCAGAAGGATCAGAAAATCGGTGGGGTTGATGTCGAATTGTTGCAAGGTGCTGAGCAGCAGCATGGAGTCTCCGGTAAAAAATACAGTGACGACATTGCGAGCCTGTATGCGCAAGCTCTCTATAATGCCCGAGGGCAGGTCTTTTCGCAAGCCCGGAGTTCATCCTGCTGTCGGGGAAGTTGTTTGCAAAGCTCATGTTCGGGCACTTGCACCGTCCAGCCCTTGCCTGCCGTTGTCAAAGAACTTCAGGACGGTACAGTACCCCGTCCCTGTAAGCTTTGTTTGCGAAAGTCAGTTCTCTTGCGCCCCTGTATTGATAAACAACGAGCAACAGGATAAGACGGACAAATGCTGGCACGGCGAATTCTCTTTCTGGCTCCGGCCCAAACCGTCACACGGATTTTCCCGCAACTGCGCGATGCCGATGTGGAGGTAGGCATTGCCGAAAATCTGAAAGGCGCTTCCGCCTTTATGCGCAAGGGAATGCCGGGGCTTATCCTCTCCCGTCCTTTTCTGCCGGGATACCGTATAGAGGACCTGCTTGCCGTGGGCCAGGAGGACCCGGATTTTCCGCCGGTAATCGTTTTTTCCGATCGGGCGAGCCCGGAAGAGGCTACCCGTGTTCTGGAACTGGGGGCCAGGGATTACTGGTCCGAGCCCTTACTCTTTGAAAAAATACAGGCCGCGCTGCCTGGGGGGCGGGTCTTGACCCCGGCACCGTCCTCTTCCACCCTGGGGGGCAGAACGCCCCGGCCCGAGCCGGACTTTCGCATTGTGGGCTCCGACTCCAGCATGCTCAGGGTGCTCGCCCTTGCCAAGCAGGTGGCCCGTTCCAGGGCCACAGTGCTGATTTCCGGGGAATCGGGCACGGGCAAGGAACTTTTCGCCCGCTATCTGCACGCCTACAGTGATCGGGCGTCCCGGCCCTTTATTGCCGTCAACTGCGCGGCCCTGCCGGAGCATTTGCTGGAAAGCGAACTCTTCGGCCATGAAAAAGGCGCGTTCACCGGGGCCATAGCCCGCAAACTCGGGAAGTTTGAACTGGCCGCAGGAGGCACCATCCTGCTGGATGAAATATCCGAAATGGAACTGGGGCTTCAGGCGAAGCTTCTGCGCGTCCTGCAGGAAAACGAGGTGGACAGGGTGGGGGGAACCGAGACGGTCAAGGTGGATGTGCGCGTGCTTGCCACCACCAACCGCAACCTTGAGGACTGGGTGAAAGAAGGCAGATTCCGGCAGGATCTCTTTTTCCGCCTGAACGTGATCCCCCTGCGCCTGCCTTCCCTGCGCGAACGCGGGGACGATGTGCTCACCCTGGCCGGTTTTTTTCTCGAAATGTACGAACGCGAATACCGGCTCGCCCCGACGCGGCTTTCTCCCGAGGCTGTGGCCTGGCTGCGCGAATACCAGTGGCCGGGCAATGTGCGTGAGCTGCAAAATCTTATGGAACGCGCCGCGCTGCTCTCAGGCGGGCACCCCATCACTCCGCGCCACTTTCTGCTGGAATCCGAAGAATGGCCGCTGTTTGAGGAAGAGCGCGCGGACGGACGGGCTTTTGCGAATGTGGAGAATAACGGCTTCCCGACGGCCTCCCGGGAAAATTCCGGGGAGCGTTCCCTGTCGGTTGCTGCCGCGCCTTCTCCCGGGGCGGGAACCTCACCTGACGCGGGTGGGGGGGGCGGCTCCTTCGTTGGCGGGGTCATCCCCCTGCATGAAATGGAACGCATCATGATAGAAAAGGGGCTGGAACACACCAGCGGCAACCGCACGCAGGCTGCGGAGCTTCTGGGCATTTCCGTCCGCACCCTGCGCAACAAACTCAATGAATACAGGATGGCCGGGACTGCGTCAGAGTAAGGCAGCATAAGAGAGAAACAACACGCTTCGCGAGCGTCCGCCTCGCGTCCGCCGAGTAATTTCAAAGTGAAATCGCTCTAAAAAAATACCCTTGTTCTGGAGATTTTCATGCTGGATGATATCAGAGGCCGCGCGCAATCCTGGGGTGTAAAAATCATTTTCGGGATCATCATTGTTGTGTTCATCTTCTGGGGCGTGGGCAACATGAGCCGTGGTTCCGCCCACTCCGTGGCCTCGGTCAACGGCCGGAACATTTCCCTCAAGGAGTTCAGCGAGGAAGTCTCCCGGCAGTTTGAGGCCGCGCGCGACCAGCAGCCCGATCTTGCCACGAATCCTGACCTGCGCGAGGCGTTCAAAAAGGAAGTTCTGCAACTGCTGGTCAGGCGCTCCGTCATCCAGCAGGAAGCCGAGCGTCTCGGCATCGCGGTCTCTCCGCCGGAACTGCTCAGGTATATCGAAAAAAGCGGGTGGTTCCAGGACAGCGCAGGCAAGTTCAGCAAAGAAAAATACCTGGAAAGACTCAAGGCCATGGGGCATGCCCCCGGCGACTTCGAGGAAGCCGCCCGCAACGAGATCCTCGAAGGAAAACTTCAGGCGTACATAGCCTCAAGCGTGAACGTCACGGAAACGGAGGCCAAAAGCTCTTTCGATTTTCGCATGGAAAAAATCCAGGCGGAATACCTGCTCTTCCCGGTAGCGGACTACATGGCCGGAGCCGCGCCCGCAGAAGCCGAGGTGACCGGATATTATGAGGCGAACAAGGCCCGGTTCGCCCAGCCCGATCGCATCAGCCTTGAGTATGTCGCGCTTACGCCCAAGGAACTCGCGGCCGCGTACCCGCCCTCTCCCGAGGAGGTCAGGGCCTACTTCGAAAAAAACAGGGAGACGTTCGCCGAGCAGGCACGCTACGACGTGCGGCATATCTTTGTTCTTTGCCCTCCTGACGGCTCCACCGAAGACGGCGCTGCCGACCTGATCGTCAAGGCGCGCGCGAAGGTGGATGATATCATGGCCCAACTCAAAAAGGGCGCGGATTTTTCCGAACTCGCCAAAAAAGACTCCGAAGACCCCCGTTCCGCCCCTGATGGCGGCGCTCTGGGCTGGCTGCTCAAGGCCTCCCTGCCCGCCCCGGCGGACGCGGCCATCACTTCCCTGAAAAAGGGGGAATTCAGCGAGCCGGTACGCACGGAGTTCGGCTTTCATATCTTCAGGCTGGACGACAAAACCGATGAAAAACCCGCGCAGTTTGATACGCTGGAGGCCCAGATCAGGGAAAGACTCGGCGCGGAAAAAGCCGGAGCGGATTTTGATCGTATACAGGCGGCGGCCGAAAAGGGGCTGTATGAAAAATCCCTGGCGGAGCTGGCCAAAGAATTCAAGGTGAACCTGTCTTCCACAGGGGTCATCGCCGAGGCGGATGTGCCGCAGCTTCTCGCGCTCCGGCCAGGGGCCATGGAGTTTCTGAAAAATGTCCCCACAGGCCAGGTTGCGCCTACTCCGCTGGAGATCACGGACGGCATAGCCCTGGTGATGGTCAAGGAGCGCCTTGCGGCCGCCCCCTCGCCGTTTGATGCGGTGCGCGCGGATATCGCCAGGGAACTGACTGAAAAAAAGGCGCACACCCTCGCCCGTGAGGCTGCGGAAAAAGCCCTTCCCGACATCCTCTCGGGCAAGGCGCAGCCTGACAAGACAAAACTCAAAATGACGGAACCCGTCATGCGGGTATTCCCTGCCGTGCCTCCTCTGGGCGAGGCTCCTGCCCTGGCGACGGCCCTTGGCAGCGCGCAGGTCAACGTATGGCTGCCCTCAGCCTACGATACCCCGGCTGGCGGCGTGATTGCCAGGGTGGTCAGCATAACTCCTTCCACAGATGAACTCTGGACGACGCAGAAAGAGAGCTTCATGATGCGCCGCCTCCAGATGGAGCAAAGCGAAGCCGTGACCGCTTTCCTGAACAGTCTCTTCGCTTCCGCCAAGGTTGAGGTCAATGCGGAGGCGCTGAAACAGATCAACTGGCGGTAACAATGACGATGTGGGGGGGTGCCCTCCACACGCCGTCTTCCCCCGATGCTAAGGGCCTTTGTGTGAACAGAGGCCCTTACCATGTCGGACAGTAGACTGGAATAAAAAGCCTTTCTGATGCAGCCAGAGGGCAGAAGGGCCTTTGTGTGAACAGGCCCTAATCCATGGGAACGGCAGCAGCTTCAAGGGCCTCGCCAAGGGCGTCAAAGGCCTCACGGCGGCTGTCGGCCCTGACGCTTGCAAGGGGCCAGACCAGTTCCTTTTGCCCATACGGAGTCCGGACGGTAAAGAGGATGCTCTGGTTATCCAGAAGAGTGGCCTTGCTGATGGATGCATAGGGCAGGCGCAGCCGTTCGGAAAATATGGCGGGGGTAAGCGTCAATCCATCCCGGCCCAGGGCCAGAGGCGGATTGGCCGAAACGCGCCGGGACAGATACAGCGCGAGAAAACCGGCGCTCAAAAAAAGAGCGACAAAAGACGCCGGCTGCGACAGGAAAAAACAGAGTACCGCTCCGAAAAGGCACCCGACGGCGGCCGCAAACAGGGGGGCCACGAAGGCGGACGGGAAAGCCCTGCCCGGCGCCAAACGAAGGGCGCGTTCAAAGGGGGCGAACCTGACGGCATGATAGGTGAACAGACATCCCACGATATAGATGAACCCGGCCGGTATCGTGAGGCATCCTGAAACAACGGCGGCAATGACGCCCAGACGGCTTCCGGAGATGATAAGCCAGAGTGCGACGCACTGAACGGCGATAATGCCCTGAAGAAAGGGTATGGCGGCCGCGAACAGATCCAGCATGGCCGTTTCTTCAGCAGAGAGATCCGCCCGGGGTATGTCCTTCAGCATATACATCAGCACGACAAACACGCAGTGAAGCAACAGCCCGCCCCAGGCGGCGGGATGCACCAGACGCAGAGAGATAGGGTTCATGCCAT
>DBDO01000046.1:568-3824 GCA_002293605.1 Desulfovibrionaceae bacterium UBA930 | reverse complement strand
GCGGTTCTGCCGCAACGCAGGCAGAGGGCGAAAGACATCTCGTGTGGTCACCATCTAAAATATATTTGCCGGTTGCGGTACTGCCGGGCTCCGGGCAGTCTTTCCTTTACTCTTTTTTTACGGAACGCGCGGCCTTTCGCGGCTGTTGGGCCGGCCCGGGGTCGCGAAGCTGCGCCCTCTCCATAACGCCGACAATCTCTTCTTGCAGGGCGGCATCCCAGGGGCCGTCCCACTGCCCCATCATGATGAAGATCCGCGTTTTTACCGGGCGCATGGCAATACACACGTTGCCTGTTTTCCCCGGCCCGTTCTCGGCGGAATAGCAAAGCAGGGCTCTGCCCTTATCCTGCTTGCTGGCGGTAATTTTTGCCGCAGTTCTGGATTTTGCCGCAGAATCCATTCCCTGTAAAATTTCCGCGACAGCGACATCAGGTTCATTCTGAATGATGTCCAGATCTTCCCCGCTAAGAATTGTCTGACCGTAAGGCACGGAAACAATGGTGAAAAAGGCCGTGTTTTCCACAGGGATCCGCTTTTTGCGGGCTCCCTTGGCAAGTTTGGAAACAGCCTCCTTATGTTCCTGCGCCACCACGCCGGCGGCGGCCGCCGCAGCCATTGCGGTGGATTCCTCTCTGGGCAGGGAGCTCCAGGACTCCGGCAGGGTGACCCTGAATCCGGCGGCTGCCGAGCTCATGACGAAGTCCGCAGCACGGGCCGGGACTGTGAAAAGAAGGCAGACCGCGCATGTGAAGGCGCAAAAATGAAAGGCCATCTTCATGAATACTCCGGGATAAACGTGGAGTGGCATGCAAAGAAAAAAACAGGTGCCGAATCTTCATGGAACGATTTCACCCTGAAATTTCCCGGTGGACGCCCGCGAGGCGTGTCATCGGCGAAACATTTTGAGGAAATGATGCCCTCTCCTGTCCGGCCCGTCAACCGTGCCGCGCGTTCAGGGTGTATGGAGGAAATCAGGTTGTGAGAAGTTCTGAAACAATACTCATAATGCCGCCCGGTTGTCAGCCGGACGGCATTATGGCTATGAAATGAAACCGTCAGTTTTCCGCTATTGTGGAAAAGCGGGCCGGGCACTTACCCCCAGGCCAGTTCGTAGCGGGCTTCTATCTCTTTCTGGGTCGCGATTCTGGGGTTGAAGGTCATGCTGATATCCTTCATGGCGTCCTGTGCAAGGGCGGGGATATCCTTCTTGTCGACCTTGAGGCCGCGCTGCTTGGCCAGTTCGCTGATGGTGCGGGGAATGCCCAGAAGGGCGTTCAGTTCCTGTATTCCCGCAATCGCGGCGTTCGCGGCGTCCAGTGTGCTCATGCCGCAGGTCTTCACGCCGATAAGTTCGGCGATCTCGGCGATGGCATCCATACGAACCATCTTGTTGTATTCCAGGCCGTACGGCAGCAGAACAGCATTGGCGTCACCGTGGGCAATGCCGTAAAAAGCACTCAAGGGGTGGGCCATGCCGTGAACCACGCCCACGCCCGCATTGCTGAAACCCATGCCGGCCATGGTCTGCGCGTAGGCCATTTTTTCCCTGGCTTCCACGTCATGACCGTTGCCGACCGCCCGGGGAAGATATCTGGCTATCAGCCTGATGCTCTCTTTGCAGAAAGCTATGGGGTATTCGTAGGTTAACCGGGAGATGAGGCCTTCCACAGCGTGGGTCATGGCGTCCATCCCGGTGGATGCGGTGATGTGCGGTGGAAGATCCAGCATCAGCAGCGGATCAACGATGCCGACATTCGGCAGCATACGCGGATCGGCGACAACCGTTTTACGGGGATGCGCCTCTTTGGTGGAGGTGATCACTGCGAACAGGGTGGTTTCAGATCCGGTTCCGGCAGTGGTCGGAACGGCGACAAAAAACGGCATGGGCCCTTCCAGCAGTCCGACACCTTCAAAATCGTTGATCGTTTTTTTCCTGCCGGCAATAACACCGCAGCCTTTGGCGCAATCCATGGAACTGCCGCCGCCCACGGCGACCAGGCAGTCGCAGCCTTTTTCCTCATACAACTTGCGACAGGCTTCCACATTGACGTCTGTGGGGTTGGGCACGGTTTCATCAAAGACTTCACAGGGGATACCGGCGGCCTTCAGGACAGCCTGCACCTTCTCTAGTATACCGGCCTTGACGACTCCCTTGTCCGTGACCACAAGGGGTTTCTTCAATCCCCGCGTCGAAAGTTCCGCGCTCAGTTTTTCAAGGGCTCCCGCTCCGGTATGGGTACATCCGGCCAACATAAATGAAGTCACTGCCATAATGCGCTCCTTTGCGGACAAAATCCGCGATTTATTGAACGTTACAGAACAGGGATACTTCTCTTTACCAGGGTCGGAACTCATTAATTACAGCTTAATGGCCAGCTTTTCTACCTTTCCGCCGGGCAACCTGAATGAGTCCTGGGCCTGGAATCCTTCCTGGTCAAACTTTAATCATGGGGTACGTTATAGAGGTCGCCCGGAAAACAAAACCCCGGCTCTTGCGAACCGGGGAGAAGACTCTTGGGTGGGGCGAATGAAGAGGTTTGAACTCTCGACCCCCTGGGCCACAACCAGGTGCTCTGCCAACTGAGCTACATCCGCCGCAAGAGGACATTGGCTTACATGGTTCGGGCCCGGTGGTCAAGTCTTTCCCCCTGCGGGTGGCGGGTCGGTTTGACGTGATACTGCGTCAGACCTTGCCTCCTCAGATGCCGAGCGAGCCTCTCTCCCCTTTGCGGAGGCCTGGGGAACACGGTCGGGCAAACGCGGATACCGCCCGCAGGCAAACTTTTCGCCTTCCGGGCAGTAACCCAGCCGTTCGCAGCGAGCGCCCGCCCGGGCGAATACCACAGGCAGAATCTCACGGCATATGCCCAGCATGGCGTCGGCCATGGCCCGGATCTCCCACTGGGCGCGGGCGCAGCAGCGCTGTTCAAAGAAGTTGATCAGAGACCGGCAGTTCATGGTCAGCACAATGCGGGTCTCCGCCGCCTGCGGGAGCAGAAAACGGGCGTCTTCCCTGGCCTTGTCCCTGCGTCCGGCGTCTTCAAGCAGTTTTTTGATGTCCCGGTAAGCCTCGTGGATATCTTCTATGCAGCGTTCAAAGCGCTCCCTGGCCTCCGGGAGCCGGGCTATGGCCGGCGGCAGAATATAGTCGAAATTGCTCCCGTCCACATAGCGCTGGCTCTGCTGCGAATACGAGGCAAGGCGGTGGCGCACCAACTGGTGGGTCAAGGCCCGGGAAACCCCTTCCACGGCAAAG
>DBDO01000046.1:0-519 GCA_002293605.1 Desulfovibrionaceae bacterium UBA930 | reverse complement strand
AGTTTCGGCCACATATCCGCCACAAACCCGGCGTGGTAGCACTGCCGGAAGGCCGCATACACAAGGGAAAGCGCATCAGGGGTGTGCGCCAGAAGCTCAACCCGCAATTCAGTTCGCGCCATGGGCGAGGATCTCCTGAAGGAATACTGTAAGAACCCTTTTTTGCAGGGAAAATGGGGTTACCCCAACATATTCAGATGCCGATAGGCCTTGGCCGTCGCCACGCGCCCTCTGTGCGTGCGCTTGAGAAAACCGCTCTGGATGAGAAACGGCTCATAGATGTCCTCAATGGTGCGCACATCCTCGGAGCAGGCCACGGCCAGGGTTTTCGCNNGCCCCACAGGCCCGCCGCCGTAATGCTCGATGAGTACGGAAAGCAGTTTTCTGTCCATCTGATCAAGACCGCTTTCGTCCACGTCCATGCGGGCCAGAGCATGAGAAGCCTCTTCCGCGCCTATATCGCCATGCCCGCGCACGGCATTGAAGTCGCGCACCCGGCGCAGCAGACGGTTGGCGATG
>DBDO01000250.1:494-2740 GCA_002293605.1 Desulfovibrionaceae bacterium UBA930 | reverse complement strand
AGGTCACCTGGCCTTGTTGTTGCGGGCTTCAAGGCCCCAGTCCCGGCACAGGGCGCGGTGAAGTGCGCGGATTCCGGACGGGGGCTGCCCCAGCAGCGCGGCCCCGTGGGCGGGGCTTTGCGCCTTTTGAGAAATCAGGCAGTCTTCGGGCGTAAAGAAGCTCAGGCTGTTTTCTATCATCCAGGCTGGAAAAAGCAAGCAGTACCAGGGCCGGACCGCACGGGGCAGGCGGCAGCCCCTTTTGCCCAGAAACACGCAGGCACCGTCCCTTCTGGTGCGCAGGGAATAGTGCAGACCCTCGGGCGGAAAAAGTTCGGCTACCCGTTCTGTCTGTCCTGGAAAGAGAACGCGCATGGAGGTGATGAAGTCTGGATGGTTGGGCTCTGCCGCGCAGATGGCATCCCCCTGCCAGGGGCCTTGCGCTCCATCTCCCCGGCCCGGAAAGGCGCTGCTGATGAGCGTGACACCTGTATCCGGCCTCACCTGCCTGCCCGTCCGCTCTATGGCTAGGCCCCGGGCGGCTTTTTCCGCCGCGCGTTCTTCCGCATCAAAGATATCCCCTTGAGCGGGCACGGCAGAGCTTGCCAAAAGAACGTAGGGCTGAAGCCTTTGCCACTCGGGCGCGGACAGGGGAAAGCTCAGGTAGGTGCTGTCCGGGTCGGTACGGCAGCAGGAGGTTCCGGCCTCGGCGCAGGCAAGGCAGAGCGCCTCGCCCGCCGGGCGACCCTCTGCGGGCGGGTTGGTAAAGAGATCTATGTGCGTCATAGGGCAGGGCTACACCATCAAGGCCAGCAATTCGTCCCGTTTGCCTTCCATAAGCGCCCTGTTCCCCCGGCTTTCCACATTCAGGCGGAGCAGGGGCTCGGTATTGGACGAGCGCAGGTTAAAACGCCATTCGCCCATATCCATGCTCAAACCGTCAATGCGGGTGATGGCCAGGGCCTCTTTTCCATAGCGGGCCAGGGCTGCGGCCATACTTGCCGCAGGGTCGGCCACGCTGCGGTTGATTTCACCGCTGACCGGATAGCGCTCCATGCGCTCCTCCACCAGGGCGGACAGACTTTTGCCGGTACGGCTCATGATCTGCCAGAGGAGCAGCCAGACCGCCATGCCGGAATCGCAATAGCCAAAGTCGCGAAAATAATGATGCGCGCTCATTTCTCCACCATAGACCGCATTTTCACGGCGCATGCGCTCCTTCATGAAGGCGTGCCCGGTTTTGCCTTCCAAAGGACGCCCCCCGGCCTCTTGCACCAGTTCCCGTGTGTTCCAGGTCAGGCGGGGATCATGGATGACGGCCGCGCCGGGGTGGCTGCGCAAAAGGCTCTGGGCCAGCAAACCGACAAGATAGTAGCTTTCGACAAAGTTGCCTTTTTCATCAAAAAAGAAGCAGCGGTCAAAATCGCCGTCCCAGGCAATGCCGAGATCCGCCTTGTGCTCCAGAACCGCTTGGGCCGTTTCTGCCCGGTTTTCAGGAAGCAAAGGATTGGGCACCCCGTTTGGAAAGTTTCCGTCCGGCTCTTGGTGCAGGGGGATGAAATGGCCGGGAAGCTGCGGAATGAGCGCTTCCATGACCGGCCAGGCGCAGCCGTTGCCCGCGTTGGCCACAATGCGCAGGGGCCGTAGAGCCCTTGGCCCGTCCTCCCCCAGCAGGGAGAGCAGGAGCGCTGCATACTCGGCCCGGAAAGAGGCGCGGCGCGTATAGCCGCGCTTTTGCGCTATAGGCAAGCTTCCGGCAAGGATGCGATCGCGCAAGGCCCCAAGGCCGCTGTCTCCGCTTACGGGTGCGGCGTTTTTGCGCACCAGCTTCATGCCGTTCCAGTCTTTGGGATTGTGGCTGGCCGTGATCATGATGCCGCCCTCAAAGCCCTGGCTGAAGGTTGCATGGTAAACCTCCTCGGTACCGCACAGGCCGAGATCCACTACGTCAACGCCGCCGTCTTCCAGACCGTTCATCAGTACCAGGGCCATGTCCCGGCTGGAAAGGCGCATGTCCCGGCCCACGCAGACAGTGCTTGGGGAAAATTCTGCGGCAAAGGCCAGGCCGATCTGCCGGGCCAGTTCCAGGTTCAGTTCGCCGGGTACGCGGCCCCGGATGTCATAGGCNNTTGAAACAGGGGAGCGTGTCGGTCATGGCGCAAGTCCTGAAGGAGAAGGTGTTATATGTTGACCGGAATGCGGCACTGATTGCCGAAGATATCGTTCAGCGTCACTATCAGTGTGGCAGCGCGGCCACTATACTCTTC
>DBDO01000250.1:342-487 GCA_002293605.1 Desulfovibrionaceae bacterium UBA930 | reverse complement strand
TGGCAAAACAAGCGCCGGACTCTCCAGGCAGGGCGCGCTCTTGCCGCTGCGGCAGCTTTGCCAGAGAATGCGGTTGTATAAAGCATCAAAGACGCAGCCTGACCATGCCGGGCCGGGTTCGGGGCAAAGGCCCACGCTCCAGCCC
>DBDO01000250.1:0-332 GCA_002293605.1 Desulfovibrionaceae bacterium UBA930 | reverse complement strand
GCCGTCCATCTGTGAGAAGACAAAGCCCTCCAGGCTGAGGCGTATGCCCTGTTCTTCGCGCCGGACGGCAATGCGGATGTCCCTGATGCCATAGTGTATCACTCCGCCGGTCAGTTCGGCGCAAAAGTTGCAAGCGCGGGGAGTATCCGGCCCCTTTGACCTGCCTGGGGCGCAGGCTTTGCCCGGTTCCTCTGTCCTGTCCGCCCCGGATAGCCTTGCCTCTTCTTCCGGGCCGATTGCGGCCAGGGCGAAGGGGTTTGCGCCTGGTATTTCCGCCAGACGGGCGCTTGCGCTGCGCACGGCCAGGGCCGAGCTGTCGCACAGCAGCCAGC
>DBDO01000118.1:4470-6923 GCA_002293605.1 Desulfovibrionaceae bacterium UBA930 | reverse complement strand
GGTATAGCGCAAATCCGCGCCGGGTCTCGGGCGGTTGCGGCCCCCTCGGGCAGCGCCGCCCATGCTGAAGCCGAAGAGGTCGCCGAAAATATCCCCAAAGTGGGAGAAGATGTCTTCGTTGNNGAAGCGGTCGTAGCGGGCGCGTTTTTCCTGATCGCGCAGGATGTCGTAGGCTTCGGCCGCTTCCTTGAATTTGCCTTCCGCCTCGGCATCTCCCGGATTTCTGTCCGGGTGATATTCCATGGCGAGTTTACGGTAGGCCTTTTTGATTTCCTCGTGTGTGGCGCTGCGCTCCACATGCAGTACTTCATAGCAGCATCGTCTGGTCGTACTCATGACGCAAACTAATCGATGCTTGATTCGTCAATGGGAGTTTCAGGGGCCGTATAGTAGCTCAGGTCATCGGGCATGATTTTCGCCGCCGCGATTTCGCGTAGGGCGGTCACCACTTCCTTGTTGCGCGATTCCACCAGGGCGGAGTAGCCCTGCCTGTACTGATGCACGCGTTTGATCGCCATTTGCACAAGCAGAAAGCGGTTGTCCACGCGTTCCTGGCAGTCTTCAACGGTAATACGGGCCATATATGCCTCCGGTATTCGGATATAATGCGCTGAGTGTTGAGAACAAGGCTGTTCGCAGGCTTTTGCGTGCCCAAGGGCATCACTTTGCAAAGGGCGCGGAACAGTTTGCGCTTGGAAGCGCCGCATGCCGGACGCAACTATCCCTCCGGCGCAACGGCAAGTCGAAACATATATAATGCGTTCTTTCGCCTTGTCAAGCGCCTTGGATCACACTCGGTGATGGCAGCCCATATCCCCTTTGTTGCGCAGGGCCGCCTGGGTGATCAAATAGGCGCTCTGGCAGCCGTGGAACAGATCCACAATGGGCCGGGACAGGGGCGTGGTGCGGTAAAAGGTGTGCAGGTGCCGGGAAAGATCGCGCAGATCCTCAAAGGCTCTGGCCAGGCGCGAACTGCTGCGGCTGATGCCCACGTAATTCCACATGGTGTTGCGGATGGTAGCCCAGTCCTGGGCGATCAGCGCCGGGTCATCGTTGTGCTCGTCGCCGGAAGGCTCCCAGTCGCGAATTTCGGCATGCAGGGGAGCGGAAGGCTCAAGGCCTGCGGCAAGGCTTGCGGCAATGGCTTCGGCGGCGGATTTTCCCCAGACCAGGGCTTCCAGCAGGGAGGTGCTGGCCAGCCGGTTCGCGCCGTGCACGCCCGTGCAGGAGCATTCGCCCACCGCGTACAAGCGATTCAGGCTGGTGCGGCCCTGGCGGTCCACCAGAATGCCTCCGCAGAAATAGTGGGCCGCAGGCACCACCGGAATGGGCTCGCTGCGTATGTCTATGCCGCGCTCAAGGCAGCTTTGCAGAACCGTGGGGAAGCGCTCTTCCAGGTCCTGTTTGACCCCGCTAAGGTCGAGGAACACGCAGGGTTCGCCGCTGATCAAAAGCTCGTCCACAATGGCACGGGCCACGATGTCGCGCGGGGCGAGGTCGCCGCGCGGATCGCGCTTTTGCATGAAAAATTCGCCCCCGGCATTAAAAAGGCGCGCCCCTTCGCCGCGCAGGGCCTCGGTTATCAGAAAGCGGCGCGGCTCCATATGAAAAAGCGTTGTCGGATGAAATTGCATGAACTCCATGTTCATAAGGCGCACAAAGGCCCGGCTGGCCATAGCAATGCCCGAGCCGGTGGCCGTGGCTGCGTTGGTCGTATGCAGGTAGACCTGCCCGGTTCCGCCGGTGGCCAGCACGGTGATGTCCGCCAGCATGGTTTCCACCTGCCCGGAGGCCTCGTTCAGCACATAGGCCCCGCAGCAGCGGTTTTCGAGCTGATAGCGGTAGGTCATGCCCCGGCTGTGGTGGTGCGAGGTCAGAAGATCCACGGCTGTGTAGCCTTCCCGGCAGGTGATGGCCGGGTGCTGCCGAACCGTCTGATGCAGGTGTTCCATGATCGTAAAGCCGGTATGATCCGCGCAGTGCAGAATCCGGTTGGCCGAATGCCCGCCTTCGCGGGTCAAATCCCATTCTCCCTGGTCAGGAAGGCGCGTCAGGTCTGAAGAACCGGGCGCGGCCGCCTGCCGGTCAAAAGGCACCTTGACCCTGTCCACCAGCAGTTCTTCCACGGCTTCCGGCCCCTTTTCGGCCAGAAAGCTCACGGCTTCGGGGAGGTTCAGGCGGTGTCCGGCCGTCAGTATGTCCTGGGCCAGGGTCTGGCTGTCGCCTCCGTCTTTGGCCTTGTAAATAATGCCGCCCTGGGCCAGCCAGGAGTTGGCGTTGCGGGGGCTGTCCGTTGCCGAGAGCAGCGTGACCGCGATGCCGAGATCGGCCAGGCGCAGGGCCGTGATGCATCCGGCCAGGCCCGCGCCTATAACCAATACGGAAGAGTGGGTTCGTACCATGAATATAATGCCTTTGCTTGGTGGTACTATTCGGATTCTCCATAGAAATTG
>DBDO01000118.1:0-4440 GCA_002293605.1 Desulfovibrionaceae bacterium UBA930 | reverse complement strand
TTCGGCGTGCCATCCTGGCACGCACTTCCAATTCCAGATACAAATCAAGGCAACTTTTATCTGGAATTGGAATTATTTACACACGTCCAGCATACGCTCCAGCGCAGCCCTGGCCGGGGCCTTGAGTTCCTCGGGCACGCGGACCAGAAAGGGGGAATCTTCGCCCGTATCCAGTGCGGCCTGCAGGGCCTCCAGGGCCGCGGCAAGGCGCTCTTCCGTTGTCTGGGCCATGTGCGGGCAGGAGCTTTCCGTGAGCGGCAGAATGCTGATGCGCCCTTTGTGCTGGGCCGCGAGCCGCCGCACCAGATTGATTTCCGTGCCTATGAACAGGCGCTCTCCGTCCGGCAGTTCGTCAGCGTAGCGGATCAGCCAGGAGGTGGACCCGGCTCCATCGCAGGCCCGCACGACTTCGGGCGTGCATTCCGGGTGCACCACGATTTTCGCTTCGGGATGGGCCTTGCGCACCGCCTCCACCTGAGCCGTGGTAAAGTGCGTGTGGATGGAGCAGTGGCCGGGCCAGAGCAGCAGCCTGGCCTTGTCCGCCCTGGTCCTGTCCACGGCCCCGCCCCTGCGCCGGATGTCCACCTGATGCCGCTCGGCATCGGGAATGCCCAAAAGGTCCGCCGTGTTCATGCCAAGGTTGCGATCCGGCAAAAAGAGCACGGCATCGCCCTGGTTCAGCGCCCATTCGAGCATGGTCCGGGCATTGGCCGAGGTGCAGACCGCGCCGCCAAAGCGTCCCACCACGGCCTTTACGGCCAGGGTGGAATTGACGTAGGTCAGGGGCACGATGTTCCGACCGCCTTGCGAGAGCGCTTCCAGCACCCCCTCCACCGCGGCGGGCGGGGACATCAGGGCCATGCTGCATTCCGAGGAAGGCTCGGGCAGGTGTACCTGCTGGCCTTCTCTGGCCAGCAGGGCGGCGGATTCCGCCATAAAATAGACCCCGCAGAACATGATGTAGTCGGAGCGTACCTCTGCGGTTTTGCGGGCCAGTTCAAGGGAATCGCCCCGGATGTCCGTGTGCACGATGACATCCTCGGCCTGATAGTGATGACCGACAACTGTCAGCGCGGAGCCGAACTCCTTGCGCCTTTGTTCTATGGCCTGGAAAAGCATGGTCATGGGCTGTGTCATCCTCTTTCTTCGGAGTGTACGCTATTCGCGGCGGATGCGCATGCTGAAATCCGCGGCAGGGGCCGAATGGGTCAAACGGCCCACGGAAATGAAATCCGCCTTGCGCTCCCCGCCCAGGCGTGCAAGTTCGGCGATGCTGTCCAGGTTGACGCCGCCGCTGATTTCAACCTCTATGGAACGGGGAATTTCTTTCAGGGCCTGTTGCATCATCTGCGGCGACATATTGTCAAGCATGATGCGAAACACCCCGGCTGCAACAGCCTGGCGCGTTTCTTCCAGGCTGCGGCACTCCACCTCTATGGGCAGGGAGGCGTCATAGGCCGCGCGCAGGCGCTCCACAGCGGCAAGGATGCCCCCGGCTGCGTCTATATGGTTGTCCTTGAGCATGAGCAACTCGCCAAGATCCTTGCGGTGGTTGCAGCCCCCTCCGACCAGCACGGCGTACTTTTCCGGATAGCGCAAGCCCGGCAGGGTCTTGCGGGTGTCCAGCAGGCGCACGCCCGTGCCTTCCAGGGCCTTGACGTAGCGGGCGGTCAGCGTGGCTATGCCCGAGAGATGGCAGATAAAGTTAAGGATAACCCGCTCCGCGCGCAGAATAATCCGGGCGCTGCCGCTGATTTCCGCCACGGCGCTTCCGGCTTTCACCAAGGCCCCTTCCTTGGCGAAAAGGCTTAAGGCCCATTCGCCGGGCTCCAGACGCGCGGTCTCTTCCAGCACCAGATCGGTCAGCGCAAGGCCCGCCAGCACACTGTCCTCCTTGGCCGTAATGCTGGCAAGGAGCCGTTCTTTTGGCGAAAAAACGGCGTTGGAAGTCAAATCAGGTCCGTCCTCGCTCAAGGCGTCCCCGATGGCGCGCAGAAGGTGGCGGCGCGCAGGGCCTGAAAAAAAATTATCAAAAGGAGCCGTATACATGCATTGTGTCCCCAGCCGTGAAGTGATAGAGCTGTTCGCGAACGCCGGAAAAAATTTCGATCGTATGCGCTTCGACTATACAGCCCGTACAGCCTAAAAGCCGCTTCCGTTTTCGTCAAGCCGCCTTTTTAGTCTGGCTGTTTCCCTTATTCTGTCTTGCTTCGGGAGGATCGCCATGAGCAAGGATGACATCTTCCCTGCTTCCTCTTCACAGTCTCGCAATGAGGCGGCAGCCCCCAAAGAGGCCGCCCCAGCGCAGGCCTCTGAAAACGCGCCCGCCGTCCTGCCGGGCGAAGGGCAGCGGGAACTGGATGAACTGCTGCGCGACTGCGGCGATGAACTGTTGGCCGCGGAGTTCGCCCACCCGGCTGACGTGGCCGAGCACCTGGAAAATCTTTCCTTGGAAAAGCAGGTCTGCCTGGTCACGGCCCTTGCTCCGGAAGACGCCGCCGAAGCCCTGGCCGAACTTGACGAGCATACGCGGGTCGAGCTTCTGGAAAACCTGGACCCGGACACGGCTGCGGGAATCGTGGGCGAGATGTCCTTTGACGATGCCGCCGACGTGCTGGACGAACTGGATGAAGACCACAGCGTGGTACTTCTCTCCAAACTCGAATCCGAAGACGCGGAAGAAATCCGCAATCTTATGGCCTTTGACCCGGAAACAGCGGGCGGGGTCATGAATACGGAAATCATCATTCTGAGTCAGGATATCACGGCTGACGAGGCCATTCACCAGATACGCAGCGAAATAGAAGACAAGGAAATTCCCTATTACGCCTATATTGTCAGCGATGACGACATGCTTGTGGGCGTGCTCTCCCTGCGCGATTTGCTGGTGTGCCCGCCGGGCACGCCGCTTAAGGAGGAACTTGCGGACCAGGATCTGGTTACCGTCACCTATGACACCGAGCGCGAGGAAGTGGCCAGGGTCATCGGCCACTACAACCTCATGGCCCTGCCCGTGGTTGATTACGAAGGCCGCCTTTTGGGCGTTATTTCCCACGATGACGTTATCGACATCATGCAGGATCTGGCCAGCGAAGACATGCTGGGCATGGTGGGCGCGGGCCAGGACGAAACCACGGACACCCCCTGGCTTGATTCGGTAAAGATGCGCCTGCCCTGGCTGCTGATGAATATGTTCAACTCGGCCCTTTCCGCCGGGGTGGTGTACCTCTTTGACGGCACCATCGCCCAGATGGCCATTTTGGCCGTGTTCATGCCCATGGTCGCCAATCAGGCCGGAAATACCGGGCAGCAGGCCCTGGCCGTGATCATCCGGCAGCTGGCCAGGGAAAAATTTTCCCGCCGCAAGGCCTGGAACGCGGTGAGGCGCGAGGGAAAAATAGCGGTCGCCAACGGGCTGATCCTCGGCGTGCTGGTATGGGCGGCCGTGTTCCTCTTTACGGACTCCATTGCCTTAACCTGCGTTATGGTTTCAGCCCTGATGCTGGACATGGTGCTCGGCGCTTTCGCCGGGGCCTCCATTCCCGTTCTGCTTAAGGAAATGGGCCGCGATCCGGCCCAGGCCTCCAGCATCTTTCTCACCGCCCTTACCGACGGCGCGGGCTTTTTCCTCTTTCTCGGCTTGGCTACCCTCTTTTTGTTGTAGGATCAGGCCTCAGGGCAAATATACATTTTCAATGTAAATTTGCCCTAGAGGAGGCAAAGCCGCGTTATTTCGGGCGGGGCATCGTTCTGGCCAGTTCCGCCTTGTAGTGCACAATCCCCTGCACCAGTCCCTCGGCTTGGCGCTGCAAGTAAGCCTCGTTTTTAAGATTGGCCGCGTCCTGCTGATTGCTTATATAGCCGAACTCCACAAGAATGGCCGGCATGCGCGCGCCCACGAGCACGTAAAAAGGGGCTGAGCGCACCCCGTTGTCCGGGGCGGCATAACGGGAGGCGCGCACACGGCTCAGAATTCCCTTGTGCACGCAATCCGCAAGGTGGCGGGATTCCTTCACCTTGGAACTGAGCATGAGATCTGTGAGAATAACTTGCAGATCGCTGATATTTTTGACGGATACGCCGTTTTCGCGCGCCGCCACTGTGGCCGCGTCCTGCGTTTTGGCTTCGTCCAGGTAGTAGGTCTCAAGCCCCCGGATCTCAGGTTTGAGATTGGCGTTGATATGCACGGAAATGAAGAGATCGGCCTTTTTGCCGTTGGCCATGTCCGGCCGGGCTTCCAGCGGCAGGCGCCTGTCGCTGGAGCGGGTGTGCAGCACCGTGAAGCCCTCTTTTTGCAGCAAGGCACCCAGGCGTTTGACCATAGACAGGGTGAAGTTTTTTTCCGTTATGCCCGCACCGCGCGCGCCGGGATCGTTTCCCCCGTGTCCCGCGTCAAGCATGATGGTGTGCACGGTCAGGCCGAGCTGCTCCATGACGGAA
>DBDO01000189.1:3742-3867 GCA_002293605.1 Desulfovibrionaceae bacterium UBA930 | reverse complement strand
CCGGATTCGGCCAGGGAGGCCGCAAGCGGAGCGCGCCACGCGCCCTCCGGGTCCGCCTCGAACAGGCTTTTGAACACAAGGGCACGGGCCAGGGTCTGGCGGGCCGCAAGCTCCACGCGTTCCTG
>DBDO01000189.1:226-3526 GCA_002293605.1 Desulfovibrionaceae bacterium UBA930 | reverse complement strand
CTGCTCCCTGCTGCGCACCTTGCCGCGATGCTCAAGAAGATCGCGGAGCAGGCGAAATTCCGTAAAGGTAAGTTCAACCGCTTTGCCGGAAACGCGAACCTCATGCGAGACTGGATCAAGGGCGATTTCTCCGCAGCGCAAAGTGCCGCCACCCTCATCTTTGGAGCGCGCCGCGCCGCGCCCCAGCACCGCGCGGATGCGCAACACCACTTCGCGCAGGCTGAAGGGTTTGACCACATAATCNNCGCGCCGAGCTCGAGCCCGAGGATACGGTCGATCTCCTCGCCCTTGGCTGTAAGCATAATTACCGGAATGGCGGCGGTGTCCGTGTCGCGCTGCAACTGTCTGCATAGCTCCAGCCCGTCCAGTCCGGGCAGCATGAGATCGAGAAGAATGAGATCCGGCCGTTCGGAGCGCGCCATACGCAGAGCCTCTGTGCCGTTTGAGGCTTCAAGCACGCTAAATCCCTCCCTGAGCAGGGTGAAGGCGAGCAGTTCGCGGATGTCCTGCTCGTCTTCGACAATGAGAATGGCAGCTTCAGTCATAACGGATATCCTATAATAACGACAAGGAGCATGCGCTCAACCTTGGTGAAAAAACAATATTTTTTTTATGCAACAAAAATATGAATAGCATGTTACAATCAGGAAACAAATAGGTCATCAGAAAAGTATCCGATCGTAACCTGTCTGTAACATGCTGGGGGCATGCTTGCTCCCAGCGCAGGTGGCTGCTGCCTGATGTCTTTGGGGCTCCGCCCCAAACTCTGCCAGAGGGTTTCTCCCTTCGGACTCCAGCACGGGGCCTCCGGCCCTCATATTAAAAAAGGAGCTTGCTAGTTATGAAAACTTTACTCACTTCCCTGGCGTTGTGCCTGTCTTTGATCGTCTTTTCGTCCGCTGCCCGGGCAGCGCAGGAGGAAATCGTCATCACCGGCTCCACCACGGTTTTGCCGGTCATGCAAAAAGCGGGGGAGGCCTTTATGGCCGCCAACCCCGGTGTCAGCCTGGCCATTTCGGGCGGGGGCTCGGGCAACGGCATCAAGGCCCTGAACGAGGGCCTGTGCGATGTGGCCATGTCTTCCCGCGATATCAAGGACTCGGAAACAGCGCAAGGCAAGGCCAAAGGCGTTACGCCGCTGAGAATTGCTGTGGCCATTGATGCCCTGGTTCCTGTCGTGCACCCGCAAAACCCTGTGAAGGCGCTGTCTTCCGCGCAGTTGCAGGCCATTTACGCGGGCAAAATAACGAACTGGAAGGAAGTGGGCGGGCTGGATGAGAATATTGTGGTGATTTCCCGTGACAGTTCCTCCGGCACCTATGAAAGCTGGGAACAAATCATCATGAAAAAGGAAAAGGTCGCGGCCTCGGCCCTGCTTCAGGCCTCGAACGGGGCCGTTGTCCAGGCCGTGTCCAAAAACCGGAAGGCCATCGGTTACATAGGCTTCGGCTACCTGAACGACAGTCTGAAAAAGCTGGATGTGGACGGCGTGAACGCAAGCGCGCAAAGCGCTCTGGATAAAAGCTGGCCCATTGCCCGCGAACTCTATGTCTTCACCAACGGCACTCCGGCCGGAGCTGTGAAAAAGCTGATTGATTACCTGCTGGACCCCCGCAAAGGCCAGAAGGCTGTCGCGGAAATCGGCTTCATCCCGCTGCAATAGGAATAGCTTTGTGAGAGGGCTTTCGCCCTCTCTTGTTCTCTTGGCAGGGGTTCCTCCCCTGCACCCCGCAAGGGGACGCATCCCCTTGACCCCCTTCACCGGAAAACGATGTTCTGCGCCGTTTTCCGGAAATGCCGGGTCCAGGGACGGCAAGTCCCTGGCGGGNNGGGGGCGTGGGGCAGAGCCCCACAAAAAATAGAGGGCTGGGCGATGGAATCCCCAGAAAAACACACACTGAGGAATGGACGATGCGCTTGAGCTATGCCTTACGGGAGCTGTTGGTCCGCCGGATTCTGGCGGGCGTAGCCGGGTGTTCCCTGCTTTTTCTGGCCTTGATCATGTTTTTTTTATTCATGGAGGGGCTGCCGGTATTCTCCTTCATTTCCGCCGGGGATTTTCTCCTGGGTCGGAACTGGTATCCCACTACCGAGTCTCCGGAATTCGGCGTTCTCCCTATGATAGTCGCGTCAATTGCGGTCACTTTGCTGTCCTCCTCTATGGCCATACCGCTTGGCGTTATGACCGCGGCCTGGTTGACGGAGGTAGCACCTTCGCCCGTGCGCAGACTGGTAAAGCCCATAGTGGAGCTTTTGGCCGCGCTGCCCTCGGTGGTGATAGGTTTTTTCGGCATGATCATTGTGGCCCCGGCCTTGCAGGACTGGTTGGGGGCCGATACCGGCCTTAACCTTTTCAACGCCGGGCTGATGCTGGCCTTTATGAGCGTGCCGACAATCTGCTCCGTTTCCGAAGACGCGCTGCACGCGGTGCCGCAGTCTTTACGCGAGGCTTCCTTGGCTCTTGGCGCAACGCGTTGTGAAACGACCCTTAAGGTGGTGCTTCCGGCGGCTTCTTCGGGCATAGGCACGGCCTGCATGCTCGGGATGTCCCGCAGCATTGGGGAGACCATGGTGGTACTGATGGTTGCGGGCGGCGCGGGCATTATACCGTATTCGCTGTTTTCGCCGGTACGGCCCATGCCTGCGGCCATTGCCGCTGAAATGGCGGAGGCCCCGTTCAGGGGTGAGCATTATCACGCCCTGTTCGCCATTGGCATGCTCCTTTTCCTTTTCACTCTGGCTTTTAATATCATTGCCCGGCACATAACGGAAAAACACAGGCAGGCACTTGACTGATGCAGACTTCACATAAAGAGGACGGAAAGGTTTTACAAGGGTGCAAGCCCTCGGAAAAAGCCGAGCCGCGCCGTTTTCCGGAAAATGCGGGTTCAGGGGGCTCTGGCCCCTGGCAAGGTGTGGGGCAGAGTCCCACAACAGTACATATGCTGCGGCGAAGGCTGCGCCAATCGCTGTTTTTTTCCCTGCTGCGCCTTGCGGCAGGCATTAATATAGCGGCTCTGTTCGGCGTGTGCGGCTTTCTTATTTGGAACGGCCTGCCTGTCATCTCCTGGGAGTTCATCAGCACGCCGCCCTCGCGGGCCATGACCGCAGGCGGCGTCTGGCCCTGTATTGTGGGCACGGCCCTGCTGGCCCTGGGCGCGCTGGCCCTGTCTTTTCCCCTTGGTGCGGCTTCAGCCGTGTACTTGCACGAGTATGCCGGGCATAGCCGCTTCGCCCGCTATGTGCGCCTTGGCGTGAACAATCTCGCCGGGGTGCCGTCCATTGTGTTCGGGCTCTTTG
>DBDO01000189.1:0-200 GCA_002293605.1 Desulfovibrionaceae bacterium UBA930 | reverse complement strand
GCTGACCCTGCCCATGATCATCAGTACGGCGGAAGAAGCCTTGCGGCAGGTGCCCGGAACCTACAGGGAGGCCTCGCTGGCGCTCGGGGCCACGCAAAGCCAGACCATAGCCAGGGTGGTGCTGCCTGCGGCCCTGCCCGGCATGCTGACCGGCGCGATTCTCGGTCTGGCCAGGGCAGCCGGAGAAACAGCGGCAGTAA
>DBDO01000111.1:1052-4819 GCA_002293605.1 Desulfovibrionaceae bacterium UBA930 | reverse complement strand
CGCATGCCGGGCATCAGCCATGTGCTGCTGGATACGGCGCTCCATCCGCTGCCCGATTGCAGCGGGGAAGGCTGGAAAGAGGCCAGCCGGAAATGGCGTTTGGAATGCGGCCTTGCAGAGGCCCCGGCTTCCGGCGTGGTCTGGTTTCAGCGCGGCGCGCAAGGCCCCGGATCAGAGGGCGCGCAGCTTCGCATCTGGCCTGCGGTTGAGGTCAAAGCCGCGCAGTCTGAGCATATGGAGAGCGCCTGCGGGTCAGCCTCCCTGGCCCTGGCCCTGCTGCTCCGGCAAGAGGGAGGACTGAGCGGAATCGGCGTTGTGCAGCCCAGCGGCGAAAGCCTTCGCATCCTCCCCGGAACAGAGCCGGAACAGGCCTGGATTTGCGGCCCCGCCTTTCTCGCCGCTGAGGGCATTGCCTATCTCTGAAAAGTATGTGAAGATATTTCCTGCCTTGTCCTTTTCTTCACAAAGGCCGATTGGCCGGAAATGCTATGCGCCGCGAAAACGCCCTTTTCTTTGACGCCAAGGACTATGAACTGCTCACCATGGTGAACAGGTTTCAGGATCGCAACGCCCGCATTGCCGAAGAAGAGGAGCGCGCCTTCTTCCATTCCGCCCTGCACCCGCACGGCATCAAAGAACTGGCCATGTCCCAGGAAATCCGCATCGCCTATGCGGTGATCAACCTGCTGGACACCCTGGACACCGGCCAGGCCCAGGACCGCATCAAGGCCTTAAGCGCCCTGCATACCGAAGTTTTGTCCGCGCCCTCCAGCTCCTTCCGTCACAATACCGGCCGCGTGCTGATTCAAATCATGAAGAACCTGATCCGGGCGCATGGCCGCCCGGAAGAGCAGTTGCGGCTCGCGCATGACTTTCGCAAGGCCGCTTCAGGCCAGCGCCGCATCGTGCGGGCCATGCTGAGGCGTTACTATCTTCTGGAAATGCCGGAAGCATGGAACCAGATCGCCTTTGACAACCATGTGCATGACGCCAACACCAAGGGCCGCAAATCACCCACGCATCTGATCATGGACGCCTGGATCAAGGGCCTGCGCATGCTCGATGTGGTGTATTACAACTTTGTGGAGCCGGTGGCCCTTTCCGAACTGCTTCAGGCGGCGGACATCATGGGCATCAAGGTGCGGCTCGGGGTTGAATTTCAGGCCCGCTTCCGGGATCGTTTCGTCCAGTTGCTCTGGCAGCCGCGCGGCTTTACCGACTGGCGCGACATGCTGGACTTTTTTCAGGAAAAACCCACCCGACACCTCATGCGCATGGGGCGGGAGGCCTCGCTCTACCATCACTGCTATGTGATGAACCTGCTGGAGCAGTACAATAGCCGCCTGCGTTTCGAACTCGGCCTTGAGTACGGCGTGCGCCTGACGGAAATTCCGGATCAGGAAATTCTCTCCTTTGTCGGCATCGGGCAAACCTCGCGCACGCACCTGGCCGAGCTTATTTACCGCCGCATTCTCACGGCCTTTGGCGAAGGCATGGAAGAGCGCCGGGCCCGCTACCGGACCGCCTCGGAAGAAGAGCGCCGAGAAATCGACGCGCTGTTGGAACGGGTCAACGCCTTAAGCCCGGAGCGCATCCATGCGGAATGGTTCGGCAGGGCCAAAAATCCCACCGTACCGCTGGCCACCGATCCGCATGAAAAAGACAAACTGCCGGAAATCATGCGTCTTTTGCCCATGACGCTCGTTGACTGGCTGACCTCCATCCGCACGCCCTGCCATGTTACCCTGAACCTGTGTTCCTTGAATGTTGAAGATGTGCTGGAACTGCTCTATGCCTGCGAGGGCATGATCACCCATCTGGAAGTGTTCAACCTCAAAAATTATGAAGATGGCAAAATGGCCGACCTTAAGGCCATCAGCGAGTTGCAGTCGGCCATCAACGAGGGCAGCGCCATTGCCCTCAAGCGCCTGATTCGCGGCCTGGTCAAAAAAATCTCCTGCCTGGACGCCCCCGAATCGGACGAGCGCTGTCGGCAGTTCATGGCCATTTTGCGCAATATTCCCAAACTCCAGGGCTATTACGCCAAAACCCCGCTGGGCAGCAGAATGGGGAGCGATTCCACGGGCCGCTCTTCCCAGATACACGGCATGGGCTTTGCCTTTCTTGAAACCCTGCCTTCGCGGGCGCGCAACATGGTCGGGGCCAAAGACTCCCTGCGCAGGCCCCTGCCCTTCTCCCATCAGGTCTATAAACAGGTCACCTACTACCCGAGGCGTCACCCGCCCCTGGGCCACGCCCTGACTGGGCTGCTGCGCAATATTCCGGGCCTTGGCAATATCGGTAAGCAGAAAAAAGAACGCTGGGAAGTGGATGAAAAAGGCGCGCATTACGATGAAAAGGCCAGAAGCGTCACCACGCTTGGCGGCTTTCAGCGCGAGGCGGGCTTTGATTTCAGTATGGAAGAACGCGCCGACCCCTCCGCCGCCGCGCCCGGCCTGGCCTATCTGAATACCACTTTCAAAAACGTCTGCAAGGTGGCCTTTGGTTTCGCCCTGACTCTGGCTACCTTCCACTATACACAGTCCTGGTGGGTTCTGGCCTGGTTCGGCCCCTTTATCTGGTTCGGCATCACCGGCTTTCGCAATGTGGTGCAGGCCGTGCTCGGCGGAGGGGGGCTGCGCGGCACGCCGCTCCTTCGCTGGAACGACTACCTCAGTTGGTCGCGCCTGTGCGATTCGCTCATGTACACGGGCATTTCCGTTCCCCTGCTGGAACTCGGGGTGCGCATTCTGCTGCTCGGCAAGGGCATGGGCATTGATTCCGCGAGCCACCCGGTGCTCTTCTTCACTGTCATGTCCCTGATCAACGGGCTGTATATCGCCGGGCACAATCTTTTCCGCGGCCTGCCCAAAGAGGCGGTCATCGGCAATATCTTCCGCAGCCTTCTCGCCATTCCGGTTTCCGTGCTCTACTCTTTCGCGGCTGAGGAACTCTTTCTCCTGCTCGGCTGGCCCGAGGACTATCTTGTGCAGGGCGCGGCCGTGCTCTCCAAAATGGCCTCCGATACAGTGGCGGCCATCATAGAAGCCCCGGCGGACAAGGCCGAATACGCCCGCCGCAGACACTGGGACTACGTGAACAAGTTCAGCCAGCTCTTTTCCTGCATCACCCGGCTTGAACTGCTCATGCCCGAAGAGGACGTTGTGGAGCTCTTGCGGCGGCCCAAAGACTTCATGCGCTCCGTAGGGCAGGAGGCCAAAGAGCTTGAAAAGACCATTATCGTCAACGCCTTGGATTTGATGTACTTTTGGATGTACCAGCCCCGCGCCCGCAGCACCCTGGTCAGCCAGCTCGCGGCCATGACCAGGGAAGAGCGGGAAATATTCGCCAACTCCCAGATTGCGCTGACCAGAGTGCAGGAGGTAAGCCAGTTGCTGGTGGACGGCCTTGTGGGCATCAAATTCGCGCGCGCCCTGGCCTTCTACCTCGCCCGCCATGAGGAATATCTGCGCGACATGTCCAAACTCACGGGCATGCCGCTGCTGCCGCAAGACGGCGCGTAAGCCTTCGACACTCTCACTAACCGCAACCTTCACTCGCAAGGAGTCTGCTATGACCACTCTGCTTGACGGCATTACGCCTACCCTGCTCATGGGGCCCGGCCCGTCCTGCGTTTTCGAAGAGGTTTACGCCGCGCTGGCAAAGCCCACCATAGGGCACCTTGCCCCCTACTTCATCACCATCATGGACGCTGTGAAAAAGGACATGCAGACCCTGATGGGCACAAAGAATACCCTGACCATGCC
>DBDO01000111.1:0-1032 GCA_002293605.1 Desulfovibrionaceae bacterium UBA930 | reverse complement strand
CGCGTTCTGGTGCTGATCAACGGCGTTTTCGGAAAGCGCATGCAGGACCTTGCCGGACGGCTCGGCGCAAAGGTGGACGCGCTCGAATTTGAATGGGGCAAGCCGGTTGAGCCGGAAAAGGTCAAGGAACAGCTCGCCAAAGGACCGTATTCCCTCGTTGCCATCGTGCATGCCGAAACCTCCACCGGCGTGCTCAACCCGGTTCAGGCCATAGGCGATCTGATCAAGGAGAGCGGCGCGCTCTATCTTGTGGACTGCGTGACCAGCCTTGGAGGCATGCCGGTTACTATGGACGCCTGGGGCGCGGACGCACTGTACAGCGGCACGCAAAAATGCCTCTCCTGCCCTCCGGGGCTCGCCCCCCTGTCCTTTTCAGACAAGGCCCTGGACAAGCTGAAAGGCCGCAAGAACAAGGTGCCGAACTGGTATCTCGACCTGAGCATGATCATGAACTACTGGGAAGGCCATACCCGCGCCTACCACCACACCGCGCCCATTAACATGGTCTATGCCCTGTACGCCGCGCAGCGCTGCGTGCTGGATGAAGGCCTTGCCGCCGTACACGCGCGTCACCGGGAAATGCATGAAAGACTGGTGCGCGGTCTTGAGAACATGGGCCTTCGCATGTATGTGCGGGAGGAATACCGCCTGCCCATGCTGAACGCGGTCACGGTGCCCGAAGGCCTGGATGAGGCCGGAGTGCGCTCGCGCCTGCTCAGGGAGCATGCCATCGAAATAGGTGCCGGGCTCGGCCCCATGGCCGGAAAAATATGGCGCATCGGCCTTATGGGGCATACGGCCCGTGCCGCCAATGTGGACAAGGTGCTGTCGGCCCTGGCCGCCTGCATGTAGGAGACAGCGTCACCGCAGGCGTCTTGTGATGTGATATAAGCAACCGCGCTCTGAAAATGCCATGCCCAAGGTCACCATACTTGATGTCGCCCGTCTGGCCGGAGTTTCCACGGCAACGGTCTCCCGGGCCATGCACAGCCCGCAGGCGCTCCGGCCGGACACCCTGGAGCGCGTGCACGC
>DBDO01000047.1:3710-3859 GCA_002293605.1 Desulfovibrionaceae bacterium UBA930 | reverse complement strand
GGAGCTTCATGCCCTGGACGCGGCCTTGCAGGCCGTGCGCGAACAGGGCGGGCTGCGGGCCTGCATGGCGGCAGAGGGACTCTGTTTCGACCTGAACGAGCTTGCTGACCCAGCCTTTCTTGCTGAGGGAGTGCGTCCAGTACCTCTTT
>DBDO01000047.1:0-3640 GCA_002293605.1 Desulfovibrionaceae bacterium UBA930 | reverse complement strand
CCAGAGGGCGCTGCCCTCTGGCAGGAGAGTTTGAGAGGGCGGAGCCCTCTCAATGATACAGATCATATGGGCGGTCAGCATAAAAGCGAACGTTTGCAGTACTTTATAGAGCAACTCAGCCGCAAGTGTTCGGACAGCAATTCTCTGTTGGACGGCATTTTGCGCATGGCCAGAAAAATCACCAGGGCGGATGCGGGCACCATCTTTTTGACCGAAGGGGAGGAGCTGGTTTTCGCCTATACCCATAATGACAGCCTCTTTTCTGCGGACGAGGCTTACAAGCACGCCTATGCGGCCATTCGCCTGCCGATTTCGAAAAGCTCCATTGCGGGCTATGTCGCGGCCACGGGCGAGCTGCTCAATCTGGCGAACGTGCGCGCGCTCCCGCCCGGCGTGCCCTATGCCTTTAATGAGTCTTTTGACCGAAAAACCGGCTTTGTCACCAGGTCCATGCTGACCCTGCCCTTTCTGGACGGCAGCGGAAAAAGGCTTGGCGTGTTGCAGCTCATCAACAGCCTCTGCCCCGCGCAGGGCAGGGTTGAGGCCTTTGGCGCGGAGATGGAAGAAGACTGCCGCATGCTGGCGCGCGCGGTAAGCGGCATTCTGGAGCGGACCGCTCTGGAGAAAAAGGGCATTTACGGCATTTTGCGCATGGCTGCGGTGCACGACCCCACGGAAACCGGCCCGCACGCGGAACGGGTGGGGGCGATTGCGGCGGAACTGTACCACGCCTGGGCTGTGGGCCGGGGCTATGACCCGGACCGCATCCGCCATGAAAAGGGCTGTTTGCGCCTGGCCGCCATGCTGCATGACATCGGCAAGGTGGGTGTGAGCGAGAGTATTTTGAAAAAGCCGGGCAAGCTGACGGAGGAGGAGTTTGCCGTTATGCGCGGGCATACGGCTATCGGCGCGTCCATTCTGGCCGAAGACTCCGGGGAAATCGCCGCCCTGGCGCGCGACATAGCCCTGCACCATCATCAAAAGTGGACCGGGCGCGGCTACGCCGCTTCCGGGGAGGAGGGAAAACTGGCCGGGGAGGCCATACCCCTTGGCGCGCGCATCACCGCTATAGCCGATGTGTTCGATGCCCTGGTTTCTCCGCGCTGCTACAAGAAGCCCTGGACCTTTGAGGACGCCCTGGACCTGCTGCGCAAAGAGGCGGGCGAACATTTCGACCCGGAGCTGGTGGAGAGCATGATCGGGCTTGAAGCGCTCCTTCCTTCCATTTATGCGGTTTTTCCGGATAAAAACTGAAAAGGGCCGGGCCTTTCCGCTGCTGCTGGCCGGGCTTTGCGTCACGGCACTCATGCTTTGCGTCTATATCAGCCGCCCGGCCATGCTGCTCCGCCTGGATTTTGCGGTGTACGACCTGCTGCTGCCCCTGCGGGCCGCAAAGACTCCTTCGCCGGTTCCGGTAATCATCGACCTGGATGAGGCGTCGCTTGCCGAATACGGGCAGTGGCCCTGGCCGCGCTATCTGGTGGCGGATCTGCTTGACGCGCTTACAGCCTATGGCGTGGCCGCCGTTGGCCTGGACATCATGTTTTCCGAAGCGGACCGCTCTTCCCCGGAGCGGGTGCGGGAGCGCCTGCGCAAGGACAAGAAGCTGGATTTTACTTACTCGGGCGTGCCCGAGGCCTTTCGCGACAATGACCGCGTTCTGGCTGAGGCCCTGGAAAGGAACCCGGCGGTGCTTGCCGCCTATGCCTCTTTTGCGGGCAAGGGCGCGGAAGAGCCCGGCGCAGCGGATATGGGCCTGATAGAACGCGAAAGTCCGGAGGGCATAGCCTGGCGGGAGCTTTTGCCACAGGCGAAAGGGGCTGTTCTGCCGCTGCCTGTCTTACGGGGGCGCGCCCCCCTGGGTTTTTTCAACGCAGGCCCGGACCCGGACGGCATTGTGCGGGAAATACCCCTGCTGCTGCGCGTTGGCGAGAGCATCCAGCCCGCCCTGTCGCTGCGCACCCTGATGCGGGGGCTGGGCCTTCGCAATCTGACCTTGTTTTCCGGCCCGAACGGGCTGGAAGGCCTGGCTCTTGGCAAGGTCTGCTCCTTTGCCCTTAGCGCGCAGGGCATGCTGCGCATTCCCTTTATAGGCCCCCGCCGGACCTACCCCTATTACAGCGCCGCCGATGTGCTGGCCGGGCGCGTTTCGGCGCAGGAGCTGCAAGGGCGGGTGGCCTTTGTGGGAACTTCTCTGGCGGGCCTTGCGGATATTCGCGCCACACCCTATGATCCGACCTGTCCGGGCGTGGAGGTGCATGCCGCTGCCCTGGACGCCATGCTGACCGGCAACGCCATCGGCATTCCCCCCTGGACCCCGGCGGCCCAAAGCGGGATCATCGCGCTGGCTGGTATTCTTTCTACGCTGGTCTTCGGTTTTGCCCGGCCCCGTGTCTATTTACCCGTGGCTGCGGCCCTTATCGGGGGGGCCGTGCTGCTCTCTCGGCATCTCTTCGCCCAGGGGAACTTTCTCTCCCCCCTCTACGGGGTACTGACCATAGCGGCCCTGGGCGCTTTTTTGCTGCTCGTGCGCTTCTGGCAGGAGGAAAAACAAAAGCGCATGCTGCGCGCCACCTTTTCTCGCTACGTTTCCCCCGAAGTGGTCAAGCGCGTCACCAGGACGGCGGCGGACCTCATGGCAGGGGAAGAGCGGGAGCTTTCCGTCATGTTCACCGACATACGCGGCTTTACCTCCCTGTCCGAGCGGCTGACGCCTCAGGAGGTGGTCAGCCTGCTCAACCGTTACTTCACTCCCATGACGGCCCTGGTGCGAAAGCATGCGGGCACCCTGGACAAATTCATCGGCGATGCCCTGATGGCATACTGGAACGCGCCTCTGGATGTGCCGGATCATGCGGTGAAGGCTGTGGAAAGCGCTCTGGCCATGCAGGAGGCTCTACCGGCCTTTAACGCAGGCCTGCGGGAGGAACTGGGCCTGGAACTGCGCATCGGCGTGGGCGTGCACACGGGCAAGGCCTTTGTGGGCAACATGGGCACGGCGGATTTCATCAATTACACCCTGATCGGGGATAACGTGAATCTGGCCTCCCGCCTGGAGGGGCTGTGCCCGCAGTATGGCGCGGGCATTGTAATCAGCGAAGAGACAAGGCAGGCCTGCGGCGAGAGCTTTGCCTATCAGTGCCTGGACAGCATCCGGGTCAAGGGCAAAACCCGGCCTGTCACCATCTATCAGCCCCTGCGCCGGGAAGAGGCCGGGCAGAAGGCGGAGGAACTCGCTGCCTGGGAAAAGGCGCGAAAGCTCTACAGCGCCGGGGACTTTGAGGCGGCCCGAGCGGCGCTTTCGCCCCTCTGCAAGGCCTTTCCGGAAACGAAACTCTATGCCGTCTTTGAGGAGCGCCTGCGGCATCTGCTGGAACAGCCGCCCCTTCAGCCCTGGGACGGGGTGTGGACGGGGACGAGCAAGTGAGGCTGCGGGGTCTTGGCAGAGCATGTAATGTTACAATATAATATATGAGAATTATTGAATAAAAAATCTAATATTGCAAATATGTAAAAAAGCTGTTGACTAAAGGGGCGAGATGGAGCAAAAGCAACATCTCGCGCGGCGGTACCGGTTTTCGGTTTGCGGCGCGGGCCGCGAGAAAAAAAATCGCGGATTTGAAAAAAAGAGATTGACTAA
>DBDO01000043.1:7960-12235 GCA_002293605.1 Desulfovibrionaceae bacterium UBA930 | reverse complement strand
GGGTGCAGGGGGCCGCGCCCCCTGCCGGAGGGGTTTGGGGAGGCAGAGCCTCCCCAACATACTCTCAAGACACAGCCGCCAGACATTCGGTAAAAAACTCCGCTGCGCGCAGCTCAGACCAATAGGCTTTTTGCCCCAGGCGCGGGGTAAAGCCCACATGCCCGCCTGTTTCCGGCCTTTCCAGAAAAAAGACCCGGCTGTGCCGCGCCGCTTCCAGCGGGTGGCAGCTTTCGGACAAAAAGGGATCGTTTTTGGCGTTCACCAGTAAGGTCGGGATTGCGATGCGCGGCACATGCGGCAGACAGGAGGCTTTTTCCCAGTAATCCTGAGCCGAGGAAAAGCCGTGTACCGGCGCGGTATAGCGATTATCAAATTCCGTGAAGCCGCGTATGCGATCCAGCCCCTCTAGCGGGTAGAGCACGGGAAAGCGCCTGTGTTTGAGGCGCACCTTCTGGCGCAGGCTTTGTAAAAAGGCATGCATGTACAGGGCGTTTTCCGGCCGTTCGAGCACCACGGAGGCCCCCGCAAGATCGCAAGGGACGGAAAAAGCCGCTGCCGCAAGAACCTGGGCAGGCACCCTGTCCGGAGCTTCGCCCAGGTATTTGAGCACCTGGTTGCCGCCTATGCTGAAGCCCACGAGCAGGAGGCGCTCATAGCCCAATTCCAGGGCATAGAGCACAGCGGCGTGCAGATCTTCCGTCTGCCCGCTGTGATACAGGCCGGGCGTCAGGTTCATCCCGCCCCCGCAAGCGCGAAAGTTCCTGGCCAGCGAATCCCAGCCCAGGGCGGCGAACATGCGGCACATGCCGCGCATGTACACGCGCTGGCTGTCGCCTTCCAGACCGTGCGAGAGAAGGACCGCATAGCGGCCCTGTTTTTTTCCGGCAAGCAGGCGGTCTATCAGAATTTTGTCGCCGTCCGGGGTCGCAAGGGCGCTGCGCGTAAAGGCAGGCTTTGGAAGCCTGCGGAACAGATAGGGAAAGATGGTCTGGGCGTGCCCGCCCGGCAGCCAGAGCGGGGCGGCGTATGACGATCCGGTCAGAAGCGGCATGGTCTTTCCTCACGGAAACGCTGATTTATTCCCTTTGGCTGCGTTGCTCGGTTTTTCCCTCCGGGGGCAGGACCATCGATCCAGCCCCCATCGTGAAAATCCCTCGCGCCTTGCCAAACGAAATAACTACGCGTTTCCTAAGAGCTCATTAATTAGCGTTTCCTCAAAAAAATACTTTATACGCCAGGTAATTCCGGTATATACCGCCGGGATGAGCACGCTTTTCTCCCGCCCTGACTACGATGCGCTTATACTCGGCGCGGGCGCGTCAGGCCTGTATTGCGCCATGACAGCCGCCGAACGCGGCAGGCGCGCGCTGCTCATCGACCATGCCGCCAAGCCCGGCTGCAAGCTTTCTATCACAGGCGGGGGCAAATGTAATCTTTCCAATAGATCCGTCACGCCCGGCGATTATGTGGGGGAAAATCCGGATTTCTGCCGCTCCGCCCTGTCCCGCTTCACGCCGGAGCATATTGCGGAACTGGCGCGAACTGCGGGAATCACCCTGGAAGAGCGTGAGCACGGCCAACTTTTTTGCGCGCGCTCGGCAAGGGATCTGGTCCGCTTTCTCGTCTCCCGCTGCGCCGCGCAGGGCTGTCTCATGGCCCTGGACGAAAAAATCCTGGCTGTGGAGCCTGTTGCCAATGCCGGGGCAGAGGATAGCCCCCGTTTTTGCCTGCGTACGTCCAAAGGGCGCTATACGGCGCGCAACGTGGTGGTGGCCACTGGCAGCCCGGCCTGGCCCCAGGTAGGCGCTAGCGGAATCGGCTATGAGCTTGCCCGCTCTTTCGGGCACCGCATTGTGCCGATCCGCCCTGCCCTGTGCGGCCTGGTCATGCCTCAAGACTGGGGCTTGTCCGGCCTTTCCGGCATTTCCCTTCCGGCAGACATCCGCGTGGAGGGACGCGCCGGGCGAAGCCCTGCCCCCGGCAAAAAGGACAAAGGCGCGCCGCGCCTGCCTGTGGCGGAGTCTCTGGCCCTGCTCTTCACCCATCGGGGCATCAGCGGTCCCGCCGCCTTGCAGGCCTCGCTCCATTGGCGCAAAGGGGATGCCCTGCTCATCAACTTTTTGCCAGGCCTGCGGACGGAAGATCTGCTGAATGCTCCAGGAGCGGGAAAAACACTCTGCCGCAACCTTCTGCGCGGGCATGTGCCCGAACGGCTGTGCGCGGCCCTGATTCCGGACGCGCTGGGAAGAAAAAAAACAGCTGAACTCTCGCGCGCGGAGCGCACGCTTCTCGCCGAACTGCTGCACTGCCACAGGCTTGTTCCTTCGGGGACGGAAGGCTTTTCCAGGGCCGAAATCGCCGCCGGAGGCGTGTGCACGCGGGAAATTTCCTCGCGCAGCATGGAGAGCCTGCGCGCGCCCGGCCTCTTTTTTTGCGGAGAAGTGCTGGATGTATCCGGACGCCTCGGCGGCTATAACCTGCACTGGGCTTTCGCTTCCGGCAAAGCGGCGGGAGAGGCGCTGTAGGGCTGCGGTACAAGGGGGGCAGGGGCTCGCCCAAGCCGCCAAAAGCGGAAAGCATTTTTTGCTGTACTTACGAAGCAAGCCTTTTTATAAGGAAGGTTCACGGCAGAGGATTTTTTTTTTTCAACAACAATGCAACCGTTTGACAAAAGTGACAGTTATGGGCGGTATTTTTGGCGCTGTCGGCAAACACGACTGTGTTAACGACATTTTTTACGGAACTGACTACCTTTCCCATCTGGGGACAAAACGCGGCGGCATGGCCGTATCCGGCCCTTCCGGCTTCGCCTGGAAGATCCACAAGCTGGAGTCCAACTATTTTCGCAACCAGCTTGAGCCTGACCTACCCGAACTTTCCGGCAATATCGGCATAGGCGCGATCAGCGACACAGACGCGCAGCCCCTGCCCTTCACCTCTCACCTTGGCCGCTTTTGCGTTGCCACAGTGGGAAGAATCAACAACGGCGATGAGCTCACGGCCCAGGCCGTGCACAACGGCTGCTGCTTCGGCGGCTCGTCCGATGGCGACATCCGCTCCACTGAAATCGTAGCCATGCTGCTCAGTGCGGAAAAAAGCTTTGAGGACGGCATTCGGGCTGTGCATGAAAAAATCAAAGGTTCCTGCACTTTTATCATTATGACCCCGGAGGGGCTCTACGGCTGCCGGGACAAATTAGGCAGAACCCCGCTTATTCTCGGGCAAAAAAAAGACGCTTTCGCGCTTTCTTCCGAATCCAGCGCCTTTCAAAACCTGGGCTATACGACAGTTCGCGATCTCGGGCCCGGGGAGGCCGTTTTCATCTCTCCCGATGGCTATGAAACGCGCATAGCCGCCCGGAAGGCCATGCAGATCTGCACCTTTCTCTGGGTGTATTACGGCTACCCCTCTTCCAATTACGAGGGCGTCAATGTGGAAGATTTCCGCTACCGCTGCGGTGCTACCCTGGCCCAAAGGGACATCCGCGACGGCTTTCTTGTCGGAGAGAAAAACCCCGAGGATATCCTTGTTGGCGGCATCCCCGATTCCGGCATCGGCCACGCCATAGGCTACGCCAACAGCAGGGGGCTGCCCTACAGAAGGCCCATTGTCAAATATACCCCCACCTGGCCGCGCAGCTTCATGCCCCAAAACCAGCAGTCCCGAAATCTGGTGGCCCGGATGAAGCTCATCCCCAACCGGACGCTTATCGAGGGCAGGCGAATCATCTTTCTTGACGATTCCATTGTGCGGGGAACGCAGCTCAAGGACAACGCCCGTGTCTTTTTTGGCAACAAGGCCGCAGAAGCGCATATGCGCATTGCCTGCCCGCCCCTTTTGCATCCTTGCGAATTTCTTAACTTCTCCTCCTCCCGTGCGACCCTTGAACTTATCGCGCGCAAAGCGATTCTGGCGCTTGAAGGAGTAGAAGGCAGGGATATTGACCGCTATGCGGACGCCTCCGACCCCAGGCATGCCGCCATGGTCGAATGGATACGCGAACAGCTGGGGCTGACCAGCCTGAAATTTCAGACCCTCGATGATCTGGTGAAGGCCGTGGGCCTGCCCAAAGAAAGGATATGCACGCATTGCTGGGATGCTTCAAGCTGGGGTTAGGCAGTGTCGTCACATGTCTTTTTGCCCTCGGCTGCGTCAGATTTCGCCTTTTATTGACTCGGCAGGTACTGTGCCTCGGCCTTCGGCTCCCGCCCTGCGGGCGGTTCCCAATTCCGCTTCCTGCGGAATTGTCCGGCCCTGTACCGTAAGAGTACACTC
>DBDO01000043.1:702-7926 GCA_002293605.1 Desulfovibrionaceae bacterium UBA930 | reverse complement strand
ACTGATTTATTTCCCTTTTTCCTTAACCTCTTTCCAAAGGAGTCGCTCCCGTGGATGCTTCCTTTTACCAGGATCTCGCGCGGGACCTGGAGGATATGCGGGCCGAAGGTCTGTACAAGAACGAACGCCTTATCACCTCGCCCCAGAACGCGTACATCGCCCTCAGCCCGGACGGCCAGGCCATTAACCTTTGCTCCAACAACTATCTCGGTCTGGCAAACCACCCCCAACTGATCGCGGCGGCAAAAGAGGGCATGGACCGCTACGGCTTTGGCATGGCCTCGGTACGCTTTATCTGCGGAACCCAGGACGCCCACAAGCTTCTGGAGCAACAACTGGCGGACTTTCTCGGCATGGAGGACGCCATCCTCTATTCCTCCTGCTATGACGCCAACGGCGGCCTGTTTGAAGTGCTGCTCGGCGAAAAAGACGCCATTATCTCCGACTCCCTCAACCATGCTTCCATCATCGATGGTGTGCGCCTGTGCAAGGCCAAACGCTTCCGCTACGCCAGTAGCGACATGACCGAACTGAGGCAGCGCCTGCAAGAGGCCCGCGCCGCAGGCGCGCGGCGCATCATGATCGCAACGGACGGCGTTTTTTCCATGGACGGCATCATTGCCGACCTGCGATCCCTTTGCGATCTGGCGGACGAATTCGATGCCCTGGTCATGGTGGATGACTCCCACGCGACCGGCTTTGTCGGCGAAAAAGGGCGCGGCAGCCCTGAGCACTGCGCGGTCATGGGCCGGGTGGATATTATCACCGGCACCCTGGGCAAGGCCCTGGGCGGCGCATCCGGCGGCTACACCGCAGCTAAAAAGAGCGTAGTGGACATGCTGCGTCAGCGCTCCAGACCCTACCTTTTCTCCAACTCTCTGGCCCCGGCCATTGTGGCGGCCTCGCTGAAGGCCCTGGAACTGATCCGGCAAGGGGATGAACTGCGAACGCGGCTCTGGAACAACGTGCGCCAGTTCAGGGAAGCCATGACCGCCGCCGGATTCACCCTGGCCGGGCAAGGGCACGCCATTATTCCGGTCATGCTGGGCGAGGCCGCACTGGCGCAGGAGTTCGCCGCTGCCCTGCTGCGCGAGGGCATCTGCGTCTCCGGCTTTTTCTACCCCGTGGTGCCCAAAGGCCAGGCCCGCATCCGTACCCAGATGTCCGCCGCGCACAGCCCGGAGCAGATCGAACGCGCTGCGGCCGCTTTTATCAATGCAGGTAAAAGGCTCGGCGTTATTTAAGGTCGTCCCTATTTTCTGGGGGAANNGGGGTGACCCCTTTGCAATCCCAACTCCGAAAAGCGGCTGCGCCGCTTTTCGGGATATGGGGTCAAGGGGACTTGTCCCCTTGCGGGGTCCAGGGGCAGCGCCCCTGGCTAAAATACTACAGCAACAAGGAAGCGCTATGAAAGCCCTGTCCAAATTGAGAGCGGAGGAAGGCCTGTGGCTGACCGAAGCCCCCGTGCCGGAATACGGCTACAATGACATCCTGATCAAGATACGCAAAATGGCCATTTGCGGCACGGACCTGCACATTTATAACTGGGACGAATGGTCCAGGGCCACCATCAAGCCGCCTTTGGTCACCGGGCATGAGTATGTCGGGGAAATCGCGGCCATGGGGGCCGGCGTGCAGGGCTATGCGATTGGCGATCGCGTCTCCGGCGAAGGGCACATTACCTGCGGGCACTGCCGCAACTGCCGCGCCGGGCGCATTCATTTGTGTCGCAACACTGTCGGCGTCGGGGTCAACCGTTCCGGATCCTTTGCCGAATACCTCTCGCTCCCGGCGGTGAACGCCTATAAAATTCCGGACGGTATCAGCGATGATATGGCCGCCATTTTCGACCCCCTGGGCAATGCGGTGCATACGGCGCTTTCCTTCAACCTGATTGGCGAAGACGTGCTGATCACCGGGGCCGGTCCCATCGGCATCATGGCCGCTGCCGTGTGCAAACATGTGGGCGCGCGCTATGTGGTGATTACGGACGTGAACGACTACCGCCTGGAGCTGGCTCAAAAAATCGGCGTGACCCGGGCCGTGAACGCAAGCAGGGAAAAGCTCACCGATGTCATGGACGAGCTTGGCATGCAGGAAGGCTTTGATGTGGGACTGGAAATGTCCGGATCGCCCTCTGCCTTTCGGGACATGATCGCCACCATGAACCACGGCGGAAAAATCGCCATGCTCGGCATTCCCCCTTCCGACATGAGCATAGACTGGACCCGCGTGGTCTTCAAGGGCCTGTTCATCAAAGGTATTTACGGACGGGAAATGTACGAAACCTGGTATAAAATGGCAGCCATGATCGAATCCGGTCTGGATCTTCTGCCTGTGATCACCCATCGCTTCACATTTGATGAATTTCAGAAAGGCTTTGAGGCCATGCGCTCCGGCAGATCCGGAAAAGTGCTGCTGGAATGGTAAGGTAGTAAAACATCCATGTCCGATTTTGTTCATCTGCATTGTCACACCGAGTACAGCCTGCTTGACGGTGCCATCCGGATCAAGGATCTGTGCGCCAAGGCCAAAGATTTCGGCATGCCCGCCGTGGCCCTTACCGACCACGGCAACCTTTACGGGGCGCTGAAGTTCTATCTCACGGCCAAAGAATACGGCCTCAAGCCCATTATCGGCTGCGAGGTCTATGTTTGCCACGACCACAAAGATAAAAGCTCGGAACTGGCCAACCGGCGCTACCACCTTGTGCTTTTGGCGCAAAACGCCGTGGGCTACCACAACCTGGTCAAGATAGTCTCGCTGGGGCATTTGCACGGCTTTTACCGCAAACCCCGCGTGGACCACGACATTTTGCGCCGCTATTCCGAGGGGCTCATCGCCCTGTCCGCCTGCATTGCCGGCGAAGTGCCCAGGACCTATGCCCGCGAAGGTATGGACGCGGCCCTGGCCGTGGCCCGCAGCTATGCGGACATCTACCCGGACCGTTTCTATCTTGAGTTGCAATCCAACGGATTACAGGAACAGGTCGAGGCCAATGCGGCCCTTGTCCGGATAGCCGAAGCACTCTCGCTCCCCCTGGTGGCTACCAATGATTGCCACTATCTGAACGCTGACGATGTGGAGGCGCATGACGTGCTGCTCTGCATCCAGACCCAGGCCAAGGTGGACGATGAAAAGCGCATGCGTTTTTCCACCAATGAGCTGTACTACAAAAGCAGTGAGGAAATGGAGGCCGCTTTTGCCCATGTTCCCGAGGCCATTGCCAATGCCGGGCGCATTGCGGACAGGTGCGAGGACTATAATTTCGACTTCAAGAGCTATCATTTTCCCATTTACGAGCTGCCTGAAGGCAGAACCCTGGCTGAGGAATTCCGCGCCCTTTCGCGCAAAGGCCTGACAAAGCGCCTGGAAAGAATGCCCTATGCCGTGGACCGGAGCTTGTACGAAGAGCGCCTGGAGCGTGAGCTGGACGTTATCTGCGACATGGAGTTTCCCGGCTATTTTCTGATTGTGCAGGACTTCATCAACTGGGCCAAAGACAACGACATTCCCGTCGGCCCCGGACGCGGTTCGGCAGCGGGTTCGCTGGTGGCCTATGCCCTGCGCATCACCAACCTTGACCCCATCCCCTACAACCTGCTCTTTGAACGCTTTTTGAACAGCGAACGCATCAGCATGCCCGATATAGACGTGGACTTTTGCGAAGCCAAGCGCCAGCGGGTCATTGAATACATGCACCGCAAATACGGGGCGGAATCGGTTTCGCAAATAGCCACTTTCGGCAAGATGCTGGCCAAGGGCGTGGTCCGCGATGTGGGGCGCGCCCTGGGCATGAGCTTTCAGGAAACGGACCGCATTGCCAAGCTCATTCCGGCCGATCTGAAGATGACCATCAAAAAGGCCCTGGATCTGGAGCCGGATCTGCGCACCCTCTATGCCACGGACCCGCAGATCACCAAGCTGCTCGATACGGCCATGCGTCTGGAGGGGCTTTCCCGCCACGCCTCCATCCATGCCGCCGGGCTGGTGATCTCCGACAAGCCCATGATCGACTACCTGCCCGTATACCGGGGCAAGCGTGAAGAAGACGTGGTCACCCAGTTCGACATGAAGATGGTCGAAAAGGTCGGCCTTGTGAAGTTCGACTTTCTGGGCCTTCGCAACATGACCGTTCTTGACGATGCGCTCAAGAACATCGCGGCCCAGGCCAAGGCCGTGCCGGACCTGGACTCCCTGCCCCTGGACGATGAAGGCACCTACAAGCTCTATTCCAACGGCGATACGGACGGCATCTTCCAGGTGGAAAGCTCGGGCATGCGCGCCTACCTGCGCCAGCTCAAGCCTTCGGTTTTTGAAGACATCATCGCCATGCTGGCCCTGTACCGGCCAGGCCCGCTCAAGTCGGGCATGGTCAGCGAATTCATCAGGCGCAAGCACGGGCAGATTGAGGTCAGCTACCCCCTGCAGGTTCTGGAGACCTGCCTGAAAGACACCTACGGTGTCATTGTCTATCAGGAACAGGTCATGCAGATCGCGCAAATCGTGGCCGGCTACACGCTGGGCGGAGCGGATCTGCTGCGCCGGGCCATGGGCAAAAAAGACCCGGCGGCCATGGCGGCGGAGCGCTCCAAGTTCACCAACGGCGCGGTGGAGCGCGGGGTGGAGGAAAAAAAGGCCAGCGAAATCTTCGACCTGATGGAAAAATTCGCCGAATACGGCTTCAACAAGTCGCATTCAGCCGCCTACGCCCTGATATCCTATCACACGGCCTACCTGAAAACCCACTACCCCACGGAATTCATGGCCGCGCTGCTCTCTTCGGAAATGGGCGATCAGGATAAACTGCTCAAGTATATCTCCTCCTGCAAGGATATCGGCGTGCGCGTGCGGCCCCCGAGCATCTGGAACAGCCAGTGGAAGTTCACCGTGCACGGCGGCGATATTGTGTTCGGTCTTGGCGCGATCAAAAACGTGGGCGAGGAGGCGATCAAAGAATTGACGGCGGCCAGGGAAAAAGACGGTCCCTTTATCTCCCTGCTCGACCTCTGCTGCCGGGTTCCTTTGCGCAAGATGACCAAGAGGGTGCTGGAAAGCCTGATCAAGGGCGGGGCCTGCGATTGTTTCGGCGTAAGCCGGGCCGGGCTGCTGGCCGCGCTGGACAGCACAGTGCTGAAAGCCCAGAAAAAAGCCAGGGAAAAGGACTCCAGGCAGATGTCCCTGCTGGCCATGATGCCGGAAGATCAGAGCCCGCAGCGTCCGGGTATCGGCTTTGACTGCCCGGAAAGCGCCATGCCGGAATGGGATAACGCCCTTTTTTCCCGTTGCGAGAAAGAAGCCCTGGGCTTTTTTCTGACCAGCCACCCCTTGCAGCCCTACCGCAAGGAAATGGTGCGCCTGCAACTCACCCCGCTTGAGGAATGCCGGGAGCTGCCCCCGGAGAGCAGCTTCAGTTGCGCGGTTCTGGCAAGCGTGGACAAATTGCGCTTTGACTCGCGCAACCGACGCTGGGCTCTCTTGCAGGTGGAAGATCTGACCGCCTCGGGCATGGCCTTTTGCTTCAGCGATGCCTATGAGCAGTACAAGGATCTGCTGCTGCCGGATACCCCCTTATATATGGAAGGCCGGATCAGCCGCCCGCGCGAGGAGGAACGGGTTGAAACGCCGGAAGGCGAAGACGCCCCGCCCAAGGAAATCAAGTTCATCGTGGAAAAGGTGCTGCTGCTTGCCGAGGCCTGCGCCGCCTCTTCCGAGCCGGTCTGCATCGACATGCCGGAAAGCGAAGACGCGCCCGAACGCCTTGAGCACTTAAAAACCGTGCTCGGCAAGCACAAGGGCACGGTGCCCGTGCACCTTATCCTGCACCTTGAGGGAAGCTGGTGCCGGATGGAACTCGCCCCGTCCCTGTTCGTCACGCCTGGGCCGCAGCTTGAGCAGGATCTCGATGCATGGGCCGCTGCGGCGCGCTAATACAACTTTTTGTACCCGTCTTTTTGTGGAAAATTTATTTCAAATGGGGTAGCTTTCAGGGCTTGCCGGTCACACGCCGCAAACATTGCCGCCCTTGCCCCGTATCGCCGCCTCCCGCGCTGCGATACTGTCAACAATACCGCATCAGATGATGAGAGGCTGATAAAGAATATGGCCAAAATTCTGGATTCCATTCTCGGGGCGTTTTCAAGCGACCTCGCCATTGACCTTGGAACAGCCAACACCTGTGTCTACGTCAAGGGACACGGCATTGTTCTGCGGGAACCCTCTGTCGTGGCCGTGCGCAAGGACGCCCGCGCCAACCGCGTGCTCGCCGTTGGCATTGAGGCAAAACGCATGCTTGGCAAAACGCCCGGCAATATTGAAGCCATCCGCCCGATGAAGGACGGCGTCATCGCCGACTTTGAAGTCACTGAAGCCATGCTGCGCTATTTTATCGCCAAAGTGCACAACTCCCGCCGTCTGGTCCGTCCGCGCATCATGGTCTGCGTGCCCACGGGCATTACCCAGGTTGAAAAGCGGGCGGTCAAGGAGTCGGCCCAGAGCGCGGGCGCGCGCGAGGTCTATCTCATTGAGGAGCCCATGGCCGCCGCCATCGGCGCAAACCTGCCCATTCAGGAACCCACCTCCAACATGGTGGTGGATATCGGGGGCGGCACCACTGAAGTGGCGGTTATTTCCCTTTCCGGCATCGTGTACTCCAAATCCGTACGGGTGGGCGGCGACAAGATGGACGAAGCCATCATGACGCACGTTAAACGCAAGTACAACATGCTCATCGGCGAGTCTTCCGCCGAACATATCAAGATGAGCATTGCTTCGGCCTTTTCCCTGGACCCGGAACTGGAAATGGAGGTCAAGGGGCGCGACCTGGTGACCGGGATTCCGCAAAACATCATCATCACTTCCGAAGAAATCCGCAAAGCCATCTCCGAACAGGTGGACGCCATCGTGCTTGCGGTTCGCGTGGCCCTGGAGCAAACCCCCCCGGAACTGGCCGCCGATATCGTGGATCGGGGCATTGTGCTCACCGGAGGCGGAGCCCTGCTCAAGGGGCTGGATCAACTCTTGCGCAATGAAACCTCCCTGCCCATCACCGTGGTGGACGATCCGCTTTCCACCGTTGCCGTGGGCACGGGCAAGGCCCTGGATAACATCCACATCCTTAAGGAGGTATGCGTAGATTAACGCGCCTTCTTCCAACCGCCTGATCGGCGTTCTGGTCTTTTTTCTGTTCTGCTATCTCGGCCTTTTTACCTGGAACGCCCGCAC
>DBDO01000043.1:280-651 GCA_002293605.1 Desulfovibrionaceae bacterium UBA930 | reverse complement strand
CTGGAACAGCTACCTCGCCCTGGTGGATGTAGCGGATGAAAACGAGCGTCTGCGCGGAGAACTCCGGCGCGCTTATGCCCAGAACACCCTCAGCGTGGAGGAGCAGGCCGAACTGGAACGTCTGCGCGCCCTGCTCCGCCTGGAGGCCCTTGCCGATCGCCCTGCCTTTGCGGCACGCGTCATTGCCAAACGTTTCGGCCCCCAAGCTGTGCTTAAGACCTTTACCGTGAACAAGGGCTATCTTGACGGTGCCTTTGTGGGCACGCCCGTGGTCACGCAAAGCGGCGTGGTTGGCCGTGTGCTGCGCACGGCCCCGCACGCCTCCACCATTCTCATGCTCACAGACCCCGGCTTTCGTCTGGCGGTGATCA
>DBDO01000043.1:0-201 GCA_002293605.1 Desulfovibrionaceae bacterium UBA930 | reverse complement strand
GACGGCAGCTTTCCCAAGGGCATTCCCGTGGGCGTAGTCACCCAGGTAACGCCGGGCAATGAAATTTTGTTCCAGCAGGTCCATGCCCAACCTGTGGTAAAGCTCGACCTGGTGGAAGAAGTGCTTTTGCTGCAACAGGAAGGCAGCGCGCCGCCCTTGCTGGAGCGCCTGCCCAATCCGGTGGAGCAGGATCTGCTGCTG
>DBDO01000212.1 GCA_002293605.1 Desulfovibrionaceae bacterium UBA930 | reverse complement strand
CATGCTTTCGAAAAGCGTCTGCTGGGAAAAATAGCGATCGACCCGCTCTTTTACATCCGGCAGGGCGAGAATCTCCTCAACGCCTTTGTCCGCGCAATAGTCGATCATGTCCAGCATCAGCTGATAATTGCTGATGCGATAGTCGCGGTAGCGGCCAAGGCCGGTGCGCGGGTCCATAAGAGCGCCAAGCAGAATCCAGCCTTCCGGCTTTTGAATTTCTGCGGCGCTGAGATCGCCGCTGTCCACGCGGTCCACGGCTTCCATCATGCGGTCAAAGGAGGCGGGGAAGGCGTCATGCCCGCCGTAGAAATCCCAGATCACCCTGGCGCAACTGGGCGCGACCCTGGACGAGCCGGAAAAGGCGATAGCGCCGAGGCGCTCGGCTTCGCTGCTGTGGTGATCAAACCACAGACCGCAGCCTTTCACATAGGGCACATTGGCCAACACATCGTTCTCGCCCACCTCCACCAGGCCGTCTTGCAGATCTTTGGGGTGCGCGAATTTGTATTCATCGATAACTCCCGCATGGCGCAAAAGCACCGCGCACACAAGGCCATCAAAGTCGGAACGGGTAACCAAACGCATAGGGTTCTCCTGCTTCAGTCTGCAATGAAGGGCCGCGCTGCGGGACATCCGCAACGTTCCTAAAAATCAAGTTCAAGGATACTACAGCGGCGCAGGAATGTGCAAGCGGGAAGAAAGCCCGCAACTGGCTGCCCGGCAGAGGGTTTGGCCCGCTGCAAAAGACGGGTAGGCAAAAAGGGGCGGCGCTTCTGACGGGACGTGGGACAAAGCCCGCCTATCGAGCTCCCACGGTCAAGGCAAAACCTCAGCGCCCTTTGCCCTTGCGCGGGCTCACCTGCCCGCCGTGCGCCTTGGCGAGTATTTTGTCGCGCACTTTTTCAAAACGCAAAATGGTGCGAAAGCCCGCCACAATCACCGAAAAGCCGGTCAGAAGGATGAGCAGCGCCTTTTGCACGGGCCAGCGATCTTGCGCCAGAGAGGTGGCCAGAGCGCCAAGCCCCACCCTGTCGCCATACACGATGAGCAGGGGCAAAACCGCGAAAATCAGAATAATCCCGACAACTTCAAGCCAGAGAAAGGTTTCGGCCATGGTCAGCACAAAAAGGGTGGAATCGCGCACGATGCGCAAAAACTTGAGCCGCCCTTCCAGGTGCTTGAGCCGTTCCGTCTCCTGCTCCATCAGGGTCTGGGCCTTTCTGAAGGACTCGGGCGAGTGGAAGTTGGCCCGTAAGGCCCAATTATTGTTGGCCACGCCTTCATTATAGCTGCGGTTAAAGGCTACAAGCGTGCCCGGAAAAGGAAACCAGGCCGATTCCGCGTGAATCTGCTTCAGGCGCTGGGCCCCGGTTTTGAAGCACTCTTTGCACTCCTTAGCCTCACTGAGCACATGCGTCTGAATGTCCCGCTCAATGCGAAGGCGCCCGGTCGCGAGCTTTTGAAAGGCCACGTAATTTTCCACACCCGTCCGCTCCAGAAGCGCATCGATCCGCCCGGCGATCTCGCCCGCAAAGGAGTTGTCCGGCAGAAACCAGGTGCCCAGATCGCCCCGGATGCGGTGCAGGTTGGCGCTTTCTTCCCTGGCCCTGGCCTCCATCTCTTTCCACATGGTGTAGAGCCTTGCAAGCACCTGGATGGAGCCGCGCTCAAACTCGGGATCGATAAGGGCCCGGTTGAAAAAATGGCCGCTCCTGTCAATAAGCGCGCCGAGCGGCAAAAGAGCGGCCTCTGTAAAGCCGTTTTTCACCAGGCAGATGATTCTGCGGTATTCCGCGTCATACCAGGCCGGGCAGGCGCGGGCCACCTGCTCGTAGAGCGCACAGGCCTGAGTGAAACGCCCAAGGCATTCAAGGGCCCGGGCCTGAAGAAACATATGCCAGGCCTGAACAATAGGGTGAGGACTAAGCCGTTCGGCCTCAGCCCAGAATCGTTCCGCCTTGTCAAGCTCCCCCCGCTCCACAGCCCAGAAGCCGCGCAGGCTGTAAATTCTGAAATCTGTGGAGAGTTTTACCTGCATCTGCTTCAATTCTTCATCAATGCTTTGCGAATCCTTGCTCCGGAACGCACCGAGCAACTCCCACACAGGGCTGTTGTCCCTGGCAGTCAAAGTTTTGGCGGCTTTTTGCAAATCCTTGTTTCTGGCCCGCCAGAAAAAGGCTACGGCCCGAAGCTGCACCGGCCAGGTATGGTCGTAATAGGCCTTGAGCATAAGGCTTTCAGCCTTTTCCTCACGCAGCATGGCTTCAATGGCGGCAAGCTTCTCCGCTTCATCCACCAGCCCTTCCAGGGCCTTGTCCGCATAGGCCACGCTTACCTGCATGGCGGCGAAATCCAGATGGGCCACCTGGGGCCAGACGCTTTGGGCCAGGGGGTCAATGCCGCGCGAGGGACAGGCGGAAACGATGTGGCTGCGCTGCCCGCAGTAAAAGCAGGGCGGGTGCGGGCCAAAGACCACATTGACGGGAACGAGCTGGGGCAGAGCCCCCCCTTTTTCATCCTCCTCATCCGCCCCATGCAGGCTGACACTGACCCAGTCGTCCGGGTGGCGGCGCGCAGGGGCAAAGCGCACCTCATGAGCGCTGAACTCACTGCCGAGCATAAGGGCGTTGCGCATGGACATGTGCGGATAATCCGGCACCAGGTAATCCCACTCAAGCCCTACCTTGCCCGGCAGATCCTCGTTCATGGTCATGCCTTTGCGATCGACTATGGCCATGACGCTGGGCCAGTATTGCCCCGGTTCTTCTTCTTTGAGTCTGGTCAGCAGGGAGAAGTAATCTCTGCACCAAAGCTTGAGCTGGCGCAAGGATTCCAGGGAGAACATCAAAAAATTTTCATGCAGCAGAAAACGGAACTTATTGCGTTGCAGCAGGGCTTCCAGATTACCCAAAAATTCCCGCCAGACAAGGAGAAAGGCTTTATCCTGGGGGCTTCCCACCGGGCGCAGCACGGCAAACCAGGAAAGCGGCGACTGGTAGGGCAGACGGGTATCCACCTCCAGCGAAAACCAGGCCGCGGGGTCCAGGCCCTCCTCTTCGGATAAGGCCCGCACACTGAGTCCCGGACTTGTCTCTACCAGCGTGCGCATAGAAAGATTGACCCAGATGCGAAAGGACGCCGGGGCCTTCAACTCCTGCTTCCAGAGCGCTTCTTCAATAGTAAGTTTTTTGGCCCCGGCGCGGTTTTTGTCCATATGAGCGGGAAAAATCTGCAAACCAAGCGCCAGAGGGTTGAAACGAGACCACACGCCAAGGCGGGCCGCAGCCACCAGCACATCGGCGGAAAAGAAAAACCAGAGCGCCTGACCCTCTTCTTCCGCAAGTTTGAAGCCGCCGTAATCTTCCAGGGTCTGCATGACCACGGGATTGGCGGCCCCCTGCCACACCAGACGCAGCGCATAGCCCTCGGCCTGCACCTGCACATCGGCGATCTCGAAAAGATGGGGGCGCAAGTCTTCCATTTTTGCCATAAGCAGTTCCTGAACCTTTGCCTTACCAGGCTGCTTTGGAGCCTGCACCGGCTATCCTATTCTTATCAATACTTTCATACAGCGTAAAGCCGTGTTTGTTGCTGCAAGACCTGGGGAGGAAAGTCCCCCCAATTATACCTTGCAAAAAGCATGCGCGGGCTGTTTTCCCCTCGTCACTGCACACTATTCCCATTCCCGCCGCAGGCTATTCGAAATATTGACGGCCTTGCGGCCCTTCCCAGTTCCGCAGGGCGGAAAATATTTCCTTCTCTAGGTAAACTCTAGAAAAATACCGAAGAGAGACTCTATAACATACTATTTTTACACATATTTATTTATTTGGCACCCATATTGCTATTTCTTCGGCAGACAACCCCAAGGAGGACACTATCATGTCTTTGGTCATTAACCACAATATGATGGCTATGAACGCTGCCAGGAATCTGGGTAACAGCTACAGCAATCTTTCCGCCTCTGTCCGCCGTCTGTCTTCCGGCCTGCGCGTGAACACCGCTGCCGATGATGCTGCGGGCCTTGCGATCCGGGAACTTATGCGGGCGGAAATCGCCGGCATCAACCAGGGCGTGCGCAACGCCAACGATGCCATCTCCCTGATCCAGACGGCTGACGGAGCCCTCGGCATCATCGATGAAAANNCGAACAGGCCGCCACCGGCACCTATAACTCCGACCAGCGCCTGATGATCGAATCCGAATACCAGGCCATGGCTTCGGAAATCACTCGTATCGCCAACGCCACGGACTTCAACGGCGTGCACCTGCTCAACGGCAACCTCTCGGGTGCCACCCATAACGGCGAAGGGCTCGACCCCACCGGCAGGCTGAAGATTCACTTTGGCACGGGTAACGATTCGGCGGAAGACTACTACTATGTCACCGTTGGCAATGCCACGGCTTCGGCCCTCGGCGTGGGCAACACGGCATCCACAGAGGCCGATGCCTACACGGTCTCCACCCAGGGCGCGGCGCAAAGGGCCCTGGAGGGCATCAACGCTGCCATTATTTCCAAGGATAAAATCCGGGCCCACCTGGGTGCCATGCAGAACCGCCTGGAAAACACCATCAGCACCTTGCAGATTCAGGCCGAAAACATGCAAGCTGCGGAATCGCGCATCTCTGATGTCGATGTGGCCGCAGAAATGACGGAATTTGTGCGCAACCAGGTACTCACCCAGTCGGCAGTGGCCATGCTCTCTCAGGCCAACTCCCTGCCGCAGATGGCCCTGCAACTCATCGGCGGTTAAGCGGGAGGTCCCCTTATGCCGCACCTATCGGCTGATGCGACCAAAGACAGCGGACCGGGGAGGTCCTCCCTCCCCGGTCCGAACAGGGCTTTCGCCCGAGCGCCTCGCACAGCCTGAACAAAAAACGCAAGGCCCAACCTGAAAGATCAACGCGCCAGTCCGTAATAATACGGAACCGGCCTTGCGCAGAAAGAGGATATCCGAAAAAGCCACTGCACGGGCAAGAGAGCGCTTGCGCTACGGCCCTGCATGCAGCGAGCGTAAACTATGCTTTTCTTTTTTCAAGCAGGGCAAGCGCCGCATGGGCCGCTGCCTGCTCCGCCCGCTTCACGCTTGAGCCCTCAGCGGTCAGCACTGTCCCTTCCGGAAGCTCCAGACGCACCCGAAAGAGCTTGTCGTGCTCCGGCCCTTCGCTCCCAATCAGCGAGTACAGGGGGCGGGCTCCGAACAGATGCTGCGTCACCTCCTGCAGGCGGCTCTTGCCGTCTTTGTTCTTGAGGCGCTTTTCCCCCTGTCCGGGCCAGCGCTCCGCAAAAAAACCGCGCACGGCCTCTTGGGCGGCTGCAAAGCCCCCATCCAGAAAAATTGCGCCAAGCAGGGCCTCAAAGGCATCACTCAATAAAGAATCGCGCTCGCGCCCTCCTTGGGCCTCTTCGCCCTTGCCCAGAATAAGAGCCCTGCCAATGCCTGTTTTACGCGCCAGATCCGCAAGCGTTTCCTGATTCACCAGGCGGGAGCGCATGGCGGTGAGTTCGCCCTCCCGTGTATCGGGAAAGCGGCGGTACAATTCTTCCGATATGCAAAGCTCCAGAACGGCATCGCCGAGAAACTCAAGGCGCTCGTTATGTTCCGTGCCGTCCTGCCGCTCGTTGGCATACGAGCTGTGCGTCATCGCAGCCATGAGCAGCTTGACTTGATCGAAGTGATAGGGAATATCTCTCTGTAGCCGATTCAGCATTAATGCCATCCTTTTCCATCGAGCAAAACATGTCCCTTCACGAGCACATTTCCGCTCTGTTCGCCCCAAAATCCGTGGCCGTGGTCGGCGCATCCGGAAATCCGGGCAAGATAGGAAATATTGTTCTGTCCAACCTTATCCGGGCCGGGTATAACGGCAAAATATTCCCTATCAACCCGAGCGGGGGTACAATACTTGGTCTGGAAGCGCTGCGCAAGCCGGAGGAAATTCCATCCGACATGCGTCCGCTTGACCTTGCCGTGCTGTGCCTGCCTGCGGACAAAAGCCCCCAGGTTCTGCGGGAACTGGCGACCCTGCCCGTCAGGGCCGTTGCCGTGCTCGGTGCCGGATTCAAGGAAACGGGGGCTGCCGGGGCCAGGCTGGAAGAAGAAATAACGGCTCTGGCCGTGCAGCACAATATCGCCCTGCTCGGTCCCAACTGTCTCGGACTGGTTGGGGCCAGGGGCAAACTCAACCTGACCTTTGCCCAGGGCGACCCCGCGCCCGGCAATATCGGCTTTTTCTCGCAGTCCGGTGCCTTTTGCGCGGCCATTTTCGACTGGGCCAGAGAGCAGCATTTCGGCTTTTCCTCCTTTGTCAGCCTGGGCAACAAAGCCATGCTGGATGAATCCGACATGCTGGCCTATCTGGCTGAAGACCCGGACACCAAGGTTATTGCAGGCTACCTGGAAAGCGTGGAAAACGGCCCCGACTTTTTGCGCAGGGCCCATCTGGCCACCAGACGCAAACCCGTCATTCTGCTTAAAGCCGGACGCACGGAGGAAGGCGCGCGCGCCGCCTCTTCCCATACCGGTGCCCTTGCGGGCATGGATATGGCCTATGACGCCGCGTTCAGGCAAAGCGGCATCATCCGGGCCGACCGCATGGAAGATCTCTTTGCCATGTCCCTGGCTTTTGCCACCCAGCCGCTGCCCAAGGGACCGGCGCTGGCCATTGTGACCAATGCGGGCGGCCCCGGCATTGTGGCTGCGGACGCCTGCGTCAGGGCGGGGCTTTCCCTGGCCCGGCTTTCCCAAAAGACTACAGCTACGCTCAAGGAGCAGCTCCCCCCCTATGCTGCCCTGTACAACCCGGTTGATGTGGTCAGCTGCGCCCCGGCAGAGCGCATAGTCAAGGCGGCGGCTACGGTGCTGGAAGACCCCGCCGTGCATTCCCTGCTCATTCTTTCCGCCGGAGCCACCCATGAGCCGCTGGACGGCCTTGCCGCCGCCATTGCCGCCCTGCCCAACCCGGAAAGAAAACCCCTCTTTGCCTGCCTGATGGGCGGAATCGGCGTGGCAAAGGCCCAGCGCAACTTTCTGGAAGCGGGCATTCCCTGCTATGCCTTTCCCGAGCAGGCTGTTGACGCCCTGGCTGCCATGTACCGGCAGAGCAGATGGAAGGAAAACCCCCTGCCCGTGGAAGTGGGCTACCGCCATGACCGAGGCAGGGCCGCAGACTGCATCGCAGCCGCCAGGGCGGACCGCCTTTTTGAACTGAGCGCGCTCCAGTCCCGGGAAATTCTGCGCGCCTATGAAATACCCTGTCTGGAGGCCAAACTGGCCCGCACCAGCGATGAGGCCGTACACATTGCCAAACAGCTCGGCCGGGCCGTGGCCCTGAAGATAGCCTCCCCGCAGATTGCGCATAAAACCGATGTGCGCGGCGTCATGCTGAATCTGGACAGCCCGGACACAATCCGGGCCGCCTTTAACGAAATAACCGCCCGCGCGCGCCGCATGCGCAAGGACGCCTATATAGCAGGCTGTCTGGTGCAGGCCATGGCTCCCAGGAACTCCCGTGAAGTGATCCTCGGCTTCAAGCGGGATCGGCGCTTCGGCCCCATGGTTATTTTCGGACTGGGCGGCGTGCACGCCGAGGCCTTCAAAGATCGTTCCTGCCGCCTTGCCCCGCTCTCCCTAGATGATGTGCACGACATGGTGCGCGAAATCAAGGCCTTTCCTGTTCTGGCGGGTATGCAGGGGGAAAAGGCGGTCAAGTTCACGGCTCTTGAAGATATCTTGCTCATCATGTCGCAGCTTTCGCTCGACTTTCCCGAAATACAGGAAGCGGAGTGCAGCCCGGCCTTTGTCGATGAAGACGGGGTTCTGGTCTGCGACATCCGCATCCTGCTCTCCCATGCGACCCACTCTCATCGGCAATAAGGAGCCGTTATGTCCAAAGGATTATATATAGGGGGAACCCGTGCCTATGCCGGCAAAAACATGCTCTGCATCGGCATCGGGCTGCGCCTTCAGCAGGACGGCGTGAACCTCGGCTACATGAAGCCTGTCGGCCTGCCTGCGGATCAGGATGAAACGCAAGGGGACGAAGACGCCCTTTTCGTACAGGACGTGCTGAACCTGCAACAGCCCGCACGGCTCGTCAGCCCGGTGCTGGTGACGCAGGATTTTCGCATGCGCGCCTTTGCCGGACAAAGCGGAGACCTTATGCCGGAAATTGCTTCCGCTTACGAGCAGCTCGGGCAAAACCGGGACATGATGCTGGTGTGCGGCTCCGGGCATACCCTGTCCGGCAGGTATTGCGGACTTGACGGCATTCGCACCGTACGCGAACTGGGGCTTAAAGCCCTGATTGTCGATCGCTTGCAGCACGAAATCAACCATGACGAACTCATGAATATTAAAGAGCAGCTCGGCGACAGCATGATCGGCGCGGTGCTCAACGATATTCCGCCCTCCTTCATGGCCGAGATCGACAGCGTGATCCGCCCCTTCCTTGAACGCAACGGTATTCCGGTGCTCGGCGTGATTCCCCGCGATCTTCTGATGAGTTCCATCCGGGCACACGAACTGGCCGAAGGCCTGGGCGGCCGTCTTGTCGCGGCCCAGGGCCGGGCTGATGGCCTGGTGGAAAACTTCCTTATCGGCACCATGCAGGTGGAAAACTTCATGACCTACTTCCGCCGCAACCCCAACGCGGCTGTTATTGTCGGCGGCGACAGGGCGGATGTGCAACTGGTGGCCATTGAAGGCAATTGCCCCTGCCTGGTGCTGACCGGCAACCTGTACCCCAATGACATTATCCTTTCCCGGGCCGACACCCTGAACGTGCCCATTGTCATGGTACGTCAGGATACCTATACTGTGGCGAAAAAAATGGAAGGACTGCTCACCCGCCACAAGATGCGGGATGTGATGAAAATCCGCCAGGGCGCGCAACTGATCAGCAGCAACCTTGATTTTATGGCGATTCGCAAGGCCCTGGACGTATAGGAAACGCCGTTTTTGTGGGGCTCCGCGCAGGGCCTGTGTCCGCGACCCCACACCCCGCTGCCAGAGGGCTCTGCCCTCTGGACTCCCGCCAAGGGCCTGAGGCCCCTGGACCCGCAATTTTTGCTTTGTTTGCGCGAAACGCAAACAAAGCAAGGTGAGGGGGCTGGGGGAAATGATTTCCCCCAGACGGGGCTTGGGACGGTAGCCCCAAATAAATGAGGTCCGAACCTCGATTATTTCTTTTTCAGCCAGGGC
>DBDO01000101.1 GCA_002293605.1 Desulfovibrionaceae bacterium UBA930 | reverse complement strand
CGCTGGTTATCGATTCCTGCCCCGGCTACGACCATATCGCCGGGGCCATAGGCGGGGCTTTGGCCTAGCGCGCCGGGGCGGACTTTCTCTGCTACCTCACCCCGGCAGAACACCTGAGTCTGCCGGATGAGGCCGATGTGCACGCCGGGGTGCTGGCCTCACGCATTGCGGCCCAGGCAGGCGAAGCGGCGCTGGGAAGATCCTTTGCGCTCGCGCGCGAGCGAGAAATGTCTGAAGCGCGCAAGCGCCTTGACTGGAAAGCTATGCAGGCCGTAGCGCTCGACCCTGCCGCAGTATGCGCCAAGCGGGCGGAACATGCTGACGAAGAAGTATGCGCCATGTGCGGGGAGTTTTGCGCCGTAAAAATGCTGCGAGCATAAGAGTGATGGAGGACTGAGAGTTTTTCTGGGGAGGCTGCGCCTCCCCAGAAAAACTCTTAATCAATCAAACCTTCCACACTTCGAAACAGGGGATTTCGCAGGTCCAGCCCCAGGTCCGGCCTGTAGATATCTTCATTGGTCAGTTCATAATGCTGCCCGGCAGGGCCGATTGGCGCTGCGGCCTTGCCGATCAGGGCGTGCATAATTTTTTCCGGCACCCCCACGGTCCACTGCTGCAAGCGCCGGTACAAATCCCGATCCGCTTTGCCTGAGCGCAGCCGGTTGAGATCCTCCCTGGCCTTGTCATTATAAGGAACCAGCAGGGGCAGCTCGTAGTCGTCCTCAATAAAGCGAAAATCACGCGCCAGAGTGTGGAAAGGAAAAAGCCCCTGAGCCGCGTGCTCCGTAGCCCGTCCCAGGATATCGCGTGTATCGAGTCCCGCATTGCCTTCAAGGGAGTGCAACTCGCTAAAATACCGTGTTACAGCCTCCTGGGAGAGCACAGGCAGCCCCTCCCGAAGCACGCACTCCGCAGCGCTTCGCCTGCGGTCCTGCTCCGGTCTCAAGCGCCCCGGCAATTGAACGACAAAGGTCTGGCCGAGCGCCGCCCGCCCATCGCGCTTGAGCCGCCCTTCCCTGTTGCAGCGGCCCGCAGCCTGGGCGATGGAATCTATGCCGGTCATGGCGCGGTAAACTACGGGCCAGTCCTGATCCACCCCGGCCTCAATCAAAGAGGTGGCTGCCAACAGCATAGGCGGAGAAGCCGGGTCGAGCAGCATGGCGTTTATGTCTTGCAAGGCGACGCGGCGATGGGCCGGACACATCCAGGTGCTCAGATGAAAAAGCGCATGCTCGTCCCGCGCGGAGGCGCGCAGCAGTTCATAGAGGTCACGGGCCTGGGACTTGGTATTGACGATGCACAGGGCGCGCTTATGCTCGAGCAGGCGGGCCGCCAGGGCCGGAAGGTCCATTGCTCCTATGCATTCCACCGTGACCCGTTCCAGTTCTTTAAACAGGTCCGGCATATCAGAGGCGATTTCCCGCACATTTTCCAGTCCGTTACAATTCCAGGGCCTTACGCCCACTTCCGGCTGGGTGGCCGTGCACAGCACGACAGATGCCCCGTACAGCCCGGCAAGTTCATCGATAGCCTCCAGGCAGGGCCGAAAAAAACGCGTGGGCAGGGTCTGGGCCTCGTCAAGCACCACCACGCTGCCCGCGATACGGTGCAATTTGCGGCAGCGGGACGATCGCGCCGCAAACAGGGACTCGAAAAACTGCACTGCGGTAGTTACGATAATCGGCGCATCCCAATTCTCAAAAGCCAGGGTACGGGCGTCTTCACTGCCATCCGCCTGCTCCGGGCTTTTTGTGTCCTTTTCCGCGACATTGGAATGGTGTTCGATAACAGCCCCTGCCAGGGCTGGGCCGAACGCGGCGCGAAAGACCCCGGCGGTCTGCTCAATGATGCTGGTATAGGGAATAACGTAAATGACGCGCCGCAAGGAATGCTGGGCCGCATGCTCCAGCGCAAAAGCCAGGGAGGAAAGAGTCTTGCCCCCGCCCGTGGGCACAGTCAGGGAAAAAAGCCCCCGCTCCAGCAGGGCGGCCCTGCGGCAGGCCGCCAGCACTCTCGCGCGTTGGGTATTGACCTTTCCGGAAGCGGCCTTTGCCGACAGGGCCGCAAGATGCGAGTTCAAGGCCGCGCCAAATTCGCCAAGCGAAGGATAGTCCCCGCGCAAGGCGGCTTTTTCCGGCTGCAGAAAGCCTTCCGTATCCAAAAAATCCGCGTCCACCAGGCAGGAATAGAGCATCCGCGCCCAGAAGAACAGGCTGAAGAAAAGCGAGTCTTTATCCCGACCTGCGAAAGGCGGCAGCGGCGGGATCTCGCGCGGCAGCGCTATTTCCCTCTTCCAGGCAGAGTAGTTCGGAATTTTGGCAAAGGCGCTTAAACGGGCCTGCAGGCTGGGCTTTTCGTTCTGCCCGGCCATGCCATCCGCAAGACCGGTGTGATGCCCGGAAATAACGTGCGCCAGAATATGCCCGAGCCCGGCAAAGCGGGGCTCTCGCAGAAAGGCCATAGCCTCCAGAGCGCCAGCCAGGGAATGATCCACGGCCTTGCCGCCTTGCAGGCGCTTTTGAAATTCGGGCGAATACTTCCCCAAATCATGCAGAAGGCCGCAAAGGCAGCCCCATTCTTTGCTGGAAAAGACGGCGGCAAAGGCCCCTGCCTGCTGGGCCGTGCTGACAAGGTGCTCATGCAGGCCCTGCCACTTCTCCTGCGGCTCTCCATCAAGGCTGTGGGCGAAAAAGGGCATGCGCAGCTTCCTTGTTTTTTCTGGCGGGGTGTGGGGCTGCCCCTGAGCCCCACACCTCAATAAACATGCTACAGCCCGAGCACCTTCATGGTGGACTCGGCAATAGCGATTTCTTCGTTGGTGGGAATGACCAGCACGCGCACCCTGGAGCCTTGCTGGCTGATCTTGCGCGCCTCGCCGGAGCGGATTGCGTTCCTTGCCGGGTCAATAGTGATGCCAAGGCCTTCAAGGCCTTCGCAGATGCCTGCCCGTGCCAGGTCGTCGTTTTCCCCTATGCCTGCGGTGAACACCAGGGCGTCCACCCTGCCGAGCACGGCGTAGTATGCGCCGATATATTTACGGATGCTGTGGCAGAACATGGCAAAGGCCAGTTCCGCTTTGGCATCGCCCTTTTCGCGGGCCGCGTGTATGTCGCGCATGTCGTTCATGCCGCAGACGCCCAAAAAACCGCTCTGGCGGTTGAGCATGCTGTCGAGTTCCGCCATGCCCATGCCCGTCTGTCCGGCAAGGTAGGGAAGAATGGCCGGGTCCACATCGCCCGAGCGGGTTCCCATCATCACCCCGGCCAGCGGGGTCAGGCCCATGCTGGTGTCCACGCACTTGCCATCGCGCACCGCGCTGATGGAGCTGCCGTTGCCAAGGTGGCAGGTGATCACGTTAAAGCCCGTTTCCTGGCGCGACATGACCTTGGCAGCCTTACGGGCCACATAGCCGTGCGAGGTGCCGTGAAAACCGTAGCGGCGCACGCGGTGCTCTTCATACATGGCGTAGGGAATCGGGTACATGAAGGCGCTGGGCGGCATGCTGGCGTGGAACTCGGTGTCGAACACGGCCACGGAAGGACAGTTCGGCAGCAAGTTCATGCTCACTTCAATGCCCTGAACCGAAGGGGGGTTGTGCAGGGGCGCAAGCGGGGAGAGCTTGCGGATCACATCCAGCACATGGGCATCGATACGCACGGAACTGGTGAATTCCTCACCCCCCTGCACAACGCGGTGACCGCAGGCCGCGATTTCGGAAAGGCTGCCGATCACCCCGGTCTCCGGGGCGCAGAGCATTTCCATAACCCGGCTCATACCGGACGCATGATCCGCAAAAGGGCGCTGTTCGGTAAATTTACGCTCTACGTCCGAACCCGGCGCTTTTTTATACGTAAGGCTCCCCATATCGGCACCGATACGCTCCACCAGGCCGGAACACAGCACGGAGCGGTCATCCATATTAAGAAGCTGATATTTGAAAGAAGAACTGCCGCAGTTGATGACAAGAATTTTCATGGCGCACCTTTATAATATGGCCCGGCGGGCCGATAAGTGGAAAAGCCCGAGACGGGCGGTGAAATGAAAACAGACGCGCGGCAGGGACTTAGGGCGCTGCCCTGCGAACACGAACGCGGGCTTGTGCCCGGCAGAGTATTAATGCAAATTTTGGCGGGAAAGGCAACCGGAAGAGTCGGAAAAAAGAAGGCCGCACAAAGCGCGAGAGTGTGTGTCCAGGATTTTGTGTAATCGGTAATTCTATTGGGGTAGCCAGGAGTCAACGGGGGTCTTGCGAACGGGACGCGAAGCGGCGATCCCGCGCTGCAAGGCCCGTGACGTGTAGCAATGGCGGGGTATTGCCACGCGGTACGCCAAAAACACCTCGTCCTTTCTGGCTGCTGTACGTAGGTGTATCGCCATTTGGGCAAAAATCTATTGACAACGCGCTCTAGCCATCTCAACACGTTGAGATGGCCTCACCACTTTTTTTCCAGAGCCTCCTGGGGTACCTCGCATTTAATCTGCGTCTCGGCGTACATTTTTTTCAGGCGGGCATTTTCACGCTCCAGTTCCTTCATGCGTGCCATCAGCGATGCGTTCATACCGCCATACTTCGCCCGCCATTTGTAAAATGCCGCGCTGCTCATGCCGTGTTCCCGGCAAAGATCGGTTACGGGAACGCCATTCGAGGCCTGTTTCAAAATTGCCAAAATCTGGCTGTCGGAAAATCGAGACGTTTTCATGCAAAATCTCCGTGCTTCATATTCTCGGAAATTCTACTGCAAAATGCTACTTTTTT